>CAJXGK010000437.1 GCA_913053815.1 uncultured Rhodanobacteraceae bacterium | reverse complement strand
CAGGCGCTGGGGGTCGGCGGGCCGTCTCCTATGGAAAATTATCCACGCCAAACAGTCTCTGCACAAAACGGTTCAAACCGCGTGAAGCACTACACTAGTATAGAGATTTTCAGAGTCTGATTCGCTATAGGTATTCCTTGCGAGTTACCGACACCACCAGTACGTTATGAGCGTATTTTCCCAGACGACTTGATCAGAAACTTTATTATGGACTCATTACTTTCTCTTGCCGAACAACGTCTTCTCAACCCGGGTGGCTTGGACACCGATGCGCTTGAAGCGGTGTTCTCGCGCCTCATGGGGCCACAGATCGATACCGCTGACCTGTATTTTCAACATGCCCGTCGGGAGTCATGGATGCTAGAGGATGGCATTGTCAAGGACGGCCAGCATGCGATTGAGCAGGGGGTGGGAGTACGGGTCATAGCGGGTGAGAAAACCGGCTTTGCCTATTCGGATGACATCGTCCTGCCGCAGTTGACCGCAGCGGCTGAGTCAGCACGCGCCATTGCCCGTAGTGGTATGGGCGTTGGACGGCCGCTGGCGTTGATTTCACCCCGCCGTCTTTATCCTCCGATCGACCCGGTGGACAGTCTCGACAACGACGCCAAGATTGCTATGTTGCGCGAACTTGATGCATGGTGTCGGGCTCGGGATCCTCGGGTGAAACAGGTTGTGGTCAGTGTGTCGGCAGCTTTGGATACCATACTGGTGGTGACTTCGGAAGGCACCATGGCGGCGGATGTACGGCCTTTGGTTCGTTTGAACGTGCAGATTATTGCCGAGCAAAACGGGCGTCGTGAACAAGGCTATGCGGGGGCAGGAGGGAGGTTTTCACTGCCTGAGCTGTTTGCTGGTGAGCGACCCAAGCGGCTCGCCGGAGAGGCGGTACGCCAGGCCTTGCTGAACCTTGAGGCGATCGAGGCGCCGGCTGGGACCATGACCGTGGTAGTGGGCCCGGGCTGGCCCGGGGTGCTATTGCATGAGGCTGTGGGTCATGGCCTGGAAGGCGATTTCAATCGTAAGGGCAGCTCAGTGTTTGCCGGCCGGATAGGTGAGCGCGTGGCCGCACCGGGTGTTACCGTGGTTGATGATGGTACTTTGGTCGGTTTGCGCGGCTCGCTGAGTGTGGATGATGAGGGGACCCCGAGCCAATGTACGACCCTGATCGAAGATGGTGTTCTGGTTGGATATATGCAGGATCGCCGCGTATGACCAATACCTATATGCTGGCCGGTCAGTATCCGCATGAGGAGATCATTCGTTCGGTAAAAAAAGGTCTGTATGCCGCCAATTTTGGGGGCGGGCAGGTCGATATTACCAATGGTAAGTTCGTGTTCTCGGCAAGCGAGGCCTATCTGATCGAAGATGGACGGGTGACGCGCCCCGTCAAGGGCGCCACATTGATTGGCAATGGCCCCGAGGTGCTGACCCAGGTGAGCATGATCGGTAACGATCTAGCCCTTGATGAGGGCGTGGGTATCTGTGGTAAGGATGGCCAGAGTGTACCGGTCGGTGTTGGCCAGCCGACCTTGCGCGTGGATGGCATGACCGTGGGAGGCACTGCGGCAGGCTAGGGTTGTGCCAACAGCTCACGAAGCGCCCGGAACAGGGTTCGCGCGGCTTTAGACGAGCGTGCACTTCCCGCTTTACTGCGGGCTTGGCGGATCAGACTGCGCAGGTGTTGGCGCTCGACCTGCGTATATTCAGCAAGCAGGGTATCCAGAGCCGGGTCGCCTTCCTCTACCAAACGGTCACGCCAAGCCTCGAGACGATGCAACAGGGCCGTTTCCCGGCGTGCCGAGGCTCGATCTGCATTAAGCATTGCTAGTGCTGTCGCAAAGGTTTCCGGCTCATGACGGCGCATCCGTTTGGCCAGGTATTGCAGTTGCCGTTTGCGGGCCACGGGAGCATGGGTCGCCTGCACCCGAATAACTTCTGCCAATACATCTTCCGGAAGATCCATCTTCTGCAAGCGAGCTGATGGCTCATGGCTGAGACGC
>CAJXGK010000436.1 GCA_913053815.1 uncultured Rhodanobacteraceae bacterium | reverse complement strand
GTGGAAAATCGGTTCATTTCTTCGCTATTTATCGTTAAATAGAATCCCTATTCGCCTCAAGAAATCAAAAAATGGTCCTCAATTTTTTATCCGCCTCGCTACGACCCTCCAAGCCCGATAGGTTCCTAGGCCGAAATCGATGCTATGGAGGCGCAAAGTAACCCAGTCCAAGCTGGCCGGTATTTCTCTGGAACCGGGCAAACACCAAGTTGCCCAGTCATCGATGAGCACCCAGTTACCGTGATCAGTGACAGAGCACAAGCCACACGACCGCTCCAGACAGCCCGTTTCATCGCTCAGGCTCCGAATCTGACCTACCCGGGTGCAGACTCTCTAGAGTCAAGCCAAGCTCCTGCTCAAGTTGCCTGGCGATCACCAGCAGTTGTGACTGCAGCACAACCGGCAAACCTTGCGCGGCGATCTTGATCTGTCGAAGGTCTGTAGGCAAACGATACCCTCCCACTTTCACCAACTCACCCAGACTCAACCCGGCCGGATCCCGGGCCAGTATCCACTCCCCCGGATCGGTGCGCACCATAACCCGCAGGGTCTCGAGATCGCCCAGGTATCGTTGCAACAAATCATCGGTGAGAAATGGCAATTCAGCGTGCAACTCCACATCGGTTAATACCTTACCCTGAGCGTGGTTTGTGGCCAGTCGTTGCAACAGGTGCAACAAGCCGACAAGCGGGATATCTCCAGGTAAGCGCTGGGCCGCAGGCCGATAGATAAAGCTTGCCAACGAAGCCGTCAACGAAGCCCCCGCCATCACGATAACCCAGGACAGGTACACCCAAATCAGAAAAATCGGTACCGCCGCCAAGGCTCCGTAAATCGCCCGGTACGAGGCCAATTGGGTGACGTACAGCACAAACCCCAGCCGGGCCGCCGCAAATACCAGGGTGGCCAGCAGGGCTCCGATCGCGGCATGCCGCAAGGCAACCCGCCGGTTCGGAATCAACGTATACATCGCCATCAGGCCTACCCAGGTCAGTAACGAGGGAAGCATTTCGAGTAGCCCGATACTGAAACCAAAACGCCGATCGGCATTGGCAATCCACGGCAAAGCCAATAGGTACGAACTCACTGCAACACCGGCAATGACCAACAACGGCCCCAGGGTCAAGGCGGCCCAGTACAGCAGAAACCGTACTCCCCCACGGCGACGGTGTCGCACTCGCCAAATACGGTCAAAGCGGTTTTCGATCGCCGCCATCATCATCAGTGCACTGAGTAGCAAGACCCCGGCGCCTGCCAGCGTCATGCGATTGGCATTGGCCGCAAAACGTAACAGATATTCCTGTACCGTCACCCCGGCAGCCGGCACAAAGTTGCGGAACACGAAAGCCGATACGTGCGTACTCCACCCCGAAAACACCGGCAACAGCGAAAGAATGCCGAATACTGTCGCCAACAACGGTACCAGTGCGAAAATGGTGGTAAAAGCCAGCGCCCCCGCCGTCTCAAAACATCGCTCATCGAGAAACCGCTGCCAGATATAACTCGCAAAAGCACGAACTCGGTCGGGATCAGGGTAGCCCATACAACAAGACTAGCAGCCTGCCGGACTATGGGGGGTAGCCCACCGACCACTGCCGGTATTAGAAAGACGGCACGAAATAACCATTCATCTTTTAATCATTCCGCACTCGAAGGCATCCTTCTTGTGAGACCGATGCCAAAGACATACCTAATTTAGCGGTAATAATGGCAATCCTCCATTCCACCCACCTGCAGGGGATGGGCAACGTCAATTGTCACAGATTTAGTTTTTACTAAGCCTTGCCCAATAGCCCGTAGGATGCGGTGAGATACGAACCGCATCCATCAAGACTATTTCATCGCCGCACATGGCCTGCCCTGCCGCTCGCCCTATGGGATTCGCCCTGGTCCGGCACTGCAAAACACGGCCATGGACAAGTAGGCCACTACCCGTTCTTCATTCCCGCACCGCCCGTAGGATGTGGTGAGGCACGAACCGCATCAATCGAGACCATTTCTTCGCCGTGCATC
>CAJXGK010000435.1 GCA_913053815.1 uncultured Rhodanobacteraceae bacterium | reverse complement strand
ATTTCGCACGGGTGTTGGGTGCGCAGGACCCCGCCGTCCTACAGTGCATGGCCATGCGTACCGACCTAAGCGGTTACAAACACCTCAGCTTGCAGGCTCTGGCGGCGGGAGAATGGTTCAAACGCTATGCCGAGGGTGTGCTCAAGGTCGATGCTACCGGTGAGGACCAAGAAGAGGAGGGCTTGAAGAATGCCTGATGTGCAACTTCGACGCGCCGCCGTCGCCAATTTATTCGGAGGTCGGCCGCAATCGGACACTCATGCTGGCCTCTGGCTCTCGCGTGGCATTGCTTGCTGGCCTGAAGACACGGCAAAGAAGGGAAAAGCGTTCCAGCAACACATAGCGCAGGCGGCGGAGATTGTTCCTGCCCCGATCTATGAGGCTGCCTATCGACGCTGGCGTGACCTGCTTGCCTACGTTCCACAGATGATTGCATGGGCGGGGCAGCTCGACGGGCGGATGTTTATCGGGTTGGGAGGCCCTTCCGCCATCGAAACAGCCATCACCATTTCCCGGACCTACGGTGTCCCCGTCATCCCCGGCTCGGCGCAGAAGGGGCTGGCCCATGCCTACGCCAGACAAGTCGGCATCGACATGGACGACCAGTATATTCTGTTTGGCAAGACCGGACCGTCCACCGATGACTTCGATTCTGGTTACGTGATCTTTCACGATGCTTGGTGGATCCCGAGCTCGGCGCCGACACCATTGGCCCGGGAGGTCGTTACCGTGCATCACGCCGAGTACTACAAATCATGTGGTGCCACCGATTCCACCGACTTCGATTCCCCGGTTACCAATGCCCAGATCGCTGCCCGCGGCGGATTCCTGTTCACCGTCGAGTGTACTGATCCAGCATGGGCAAGACTGGGTATGACGCTTCTTTCGAAAAGCCTCAAAGACTTGGGCATTGGTGGGAAGATTGCTGCAGGGTATGGCCGATTCGAGTCCAACAAAGGTGAGAATAAGCGCCTGGATAATGAAAGGGCACTGGCCGAGCAGGTACGTCTTCCGCCTGAACAGAGGTTGCGGCGAACTGTGGAAACCTTGTCGCTGGGCGAGCTTGTACTCCAGCTTGGAAAAGAAAGGAACAAGACTAGGCAGCAGCATGGTGAAAACTGGGAGGCCTTCCTCGAATTCGTGGTGGAGATTCACGGAGAATCCATCAAATCATGGGAACACTCGGATAAGAAGAACGAAAAGAAGGCTTTCAAAACGGTTTTTGGAGAGAGTACGGAACGCTAGACTACCATGCCTACTCCAACTAACAAATACCTCAGCAACCTACGACTTTTCGCCCTGCTCCTGATCCCGCTCACGGTGATCCCCATCCTCGCAGGTTGGGTCGGGGACATCAGCAAGGCTTGGTTCGATGGGAAACTGCCTTCAAATATCGACCTTTGGCTTTTCTACGGGGGGGTGGTGGGTATTCTGATCTTCGCGGGTAGTATCCTGTTTATCGGACGCAAGCTCCTTCCAATCGACAACATCGAGGAAACGGACGTCGCGCCACATCGCGTTTTGATCGCATTGCTTTCGCCTTGTCCCAACCTCGCCCCGCCGGGGCCGGATGAAGACCCCTCATCGTGGCACGTCCAGGATCAGGAGGAAACAGACATTGTCGCCCCGTTGACTGGGCTTAGTCTCGACGAAGTGATAGACCCAAAGGCCACGTTACCGGACGGTGGGCGTCGCCCAAGATGGAGGTGGCAACAAACCCTGCGCGCTGCACACTACCACGGCGACAAACTCAAGTGCTTGGTCTTGATCGGCTCCCTGGGAGGTTCCGGTACTAACGAACAGTTGCAACTGGCTGACCGTTTTTTCTCCTACTACTTTCCAGGTAAGGTGCACATCCTCGGCAGCCCAAAAGGTACCGACAAAGACTTCGACTCCCATTGGCAGGCTGATTTTGAGAAGCTCGACGACCTTAGACGTCTGCTGTTGCGCGCGCTCAAGGAACTGCACCATGCACCAAACAACTATGCTGATAAGGACATCATTATCGACTGCACCGGCGGTTTCAAAA
>CAJXGK010000434.1 GCA_913053815.1 uncultured Rhodanobacteraceae bacterium | reverse complement strand
CAGGCATCTCTACCCGATTCCACTCGATCGCCCGGCTGCGCCAGTGCTCGCTGAGCGTCTGGGTGAATTCGGCGCGCACCAGTTTGGCCCGGGCTTCGCACCAAGCGGCGGATTCAGCGCGAATCACCCAACCCTCCGACGGCCCTGATCGGTAGTGACTGATGCAGGTGTCCAGCAGAGACTTGAGTTCGGACAAGGTAGCTGTACGCTTCGGCACCACCGCAAAGTCCAGCGTTTCGGGCAGTACGTTGTGTGCTGCTCAAGAACCGTCATGTAATGAAATTACGCCAAGTCAGATTAGGTTAGAGGTCTGAGGTCTGAGGTCTGAGAGAGGTGAAAGAAGTCAGTCATCGGCCTGATTGTTAAAACGGAAGCTCTGTTTCAGGTCATTCATCGACGAGAACCCGATAATCTCATCGTGCTGCAAGCGACCGACTACGATGCCTGGGTGTATCTTCAATCGCCTGGCAAATGCCGTGACTGCCGCCTTCGTGCGCAGGCCGGGCAGCCCTACCCGCTGTAACTCCGGAATCAACCAATTACCCGCCCATTGGTTGGCTTCAGTCTCCTGGGGATTATCGGAATGGCTGGTATTGGGGTCATCCAGAAAAACCGACTTCTTGTCCTGTTGGGTGTTGGCATGCAGCAGGATGTGCGCGGCCTCGTGGAAGAAAGTGAACCAGAATTTGTCGTTACTCTTGCCATAGAGCGACAACTGGATCAGGGGCCGCGTCGGGCTCAACCAACGCGCCACCCCGCTGACATGAGCGCAAGGGATAGCGGGCACCAACACCAGGAGTACCCCCGCCTCGTGCAGCAACTGACGCATTTGCGGCTCGAACATCTCGGGCGACTCACGGGTCAGGTTGCGAATAGTCTTGAGGGCGTCTACGCAACGGGCTCTGTGGTAGTTCGGCCCATCCAGCGTCTCCGCCTGTCGCTCGCCAAGGCGTAACCAGGCGGAGATGGCCCCAATATCGCTTTGCTCGATGCGACTGCGACGAAACGCAAACTGCATACCCCCATAGTGTTTACGCCAATCGTCCGGTGAGGCAACACCAAAAAAACGTAAGCAGACATTGACCAGATCAGGCTTGTGTTTAACGTTGATACGGCACTTAGCAATCGCCCCGCACTTCATCAGGTCCTTGATGGGCAACTCGTCTAGCCAGCCGACCCAGCTCGCGTGGGTACGGGCTGCCACCAGACGGGAAAGATGCTCACGATATTGGGTTTCGCGTGCCAGCCAGAAAGCGGCGGAACTGCCCAGTACCCGCTCCAGACGCAATGCTGCGTCATCGCTGAGCGGAACCTTACCGTTGACCAGTTGGCTGACATGTTTTTCGGTATAACCGAGTCGCCGGGCCAGTTCGGTTTGAGTCCAACTGCGCTCCTCGATCAAATCAAGGATCGTCTCACCCGGAGGAGAGGCCCAATCAGGCGTGAAGGGTGCGTTCACCTCAGCCATGGTAATTCCCTATGTATTCGATGCAAATGATAGTGACCCGCGACCAGTCGATGCCGCCATCCTCATGGATCGGGCAAGGATCGTGGGCGGGCGCGAACACCAACCGCCGGCCACCGGCCAAGTAGAGGGCGAACTGACCGGCACGGTCACTCTTGAGCGGGTGCGGATTGCCTGCCAGTAGATTGGACACTTGATCGGCTGCCTCCAAATCACTCAAACGAGCGCGCAGTTTGCGGGCACAGGCTACCCCCAGCTTTCTCTGGGCGGTGGCCTGTCGTTCGCACAGATCACGGATTTTCTTATCCTTGAATTTAATCTCCAAGATTTGCTAATCCTATCAGTATTTACCAATCAGGTAAATTTTAATTTTATCTAACATCAAGAAAAGTTACCGTCTACTAAATGCCCCCTAGCTGCGAGCATCCGCAGCCCGGTACGGTATTCGCCAAAGGTCTTGAGCTCATTTCCGATCAGGGCACGCTGTAGCGGGTTCATATGTCTTCTCCCCCAGGCATCTCTACCCGATTCCACTCGATCGCCCGGCTGCGCCAGTGCTCGCTGAG
>CAJXGK010000433.1 GCA_913053815.1 uncultured Rhodanobacteraceae bacterium | reverse complement strand
TTCAGGTTATTCAGGGTGGTCTCTTCAGAGATAATGATCCTGCCATGCTTCCGCCTTCCAGCAAGCATTCAATGGCCCTGCCAATTGCTCACATTGCTCGTAGGCCTGCATCAAGTCCAGAAAGTACTCACGTAACGCCGCTTCACGTGCCGCGCTGTGACCGGCCAGATCCTCTCGACTCAAGCTATGTCGCGCCAAACTTTGCATAGGTAGCGGCAAACAGGCCTGCTCCAGCCTTTGGGGTAGATGGGCAAGCTCCTGACCGAGAAACAACAAACCAGCGACCGCGCGACTACGTGCAAAGTTAACGCCGGTTCCAAAATGGAACCATGTATCAAGCCGTGCAAAAGGCTCCAGTAAACGCTCAGCAGCGCGCCGCTGCACCGTAAAATCGGTGGGGGTATCGCGCTGCAGGGCATGCATCGCGGCCCGTGCCGGAGCCTGCCACTGAGTACTATCGAGCCGCTGGCTACGTGAATCCGCAGCAAGAGCCTGGCACAACGGATGCTGTCCGCTGCCATCAAGAATCCGCGGCAACTCGTCTACCCACCAAGCAAGTTTGACGGTGGCCACCTGCGGCTCACGTCCCGCGAACAACGGCTCGAGCAGCTCGTGAAACAACGCCAGCAAAGCCCGAGTACCCGGATCGGGCGCAAAGCCTAGCCACAAGCGGCGTATGGAATACTCAGCCGCCCATTTGGCTACGTAACTGCTCCAGGTATCCGCCGCTAAGTTCATGCCAAGCCTAGCAAAGCCGCTACATCCTCGGGTTGGTCGGCGATCGCATCGGCTCCAAGCCGTGCCGGATCATCTCCCCCTAGATAGCCCCAACGTACCACCACCGTGCGCAAACCTGCTGAGTGGCCGGCTTCGATATCACGCCGGTCATCACCGACCAGCAGCGTTTCTGCAGGCACCAGGTTCGCCAGACGGCAGGCGTGCAAAACCGGCTCCGGATGGGGCTTTTTCACAGCCAGCGTATCACCAGCTACTACCACTACTGCACGTTGTAACAAACCCAGATCCGCTAATAGAGGATGGGCCAGAGCTGCCGACTTGTTGGTCACTACACCCCAGGGAAGCGCCGCCGCTTCAATACGGGCTAGCAGCGTGCCCATACCAGGAAATAACCGAGTATGGGTAGTCAGCATCCCCGCATAATTATCCAGAAAGGCCGGCATGCGCGCCGCAATAGCCGAGTCATCATCATCCGGCCAGGCCACGCGCAACATCGCCGTGGCCCCTTGTGAAACAACCTGGCGTATCTGCGCGTATTTAGGAAAAGCACGATTCTCAGCCTGTAACAACGGCAATAGCGCGGCATACAGATCAGCGGCGCTGTCCACCAGCGTGCCATCCAGATCAAACAACACGGCCCGGGGCCAAGGAGGGGAAAAGAGATTCATACCGGTTTGTGTGCAGCCAGCAAATAGTTGATTGTAGGGCTACGCCGAATCCAAACCTGATGGCTGAAGGGCTCGTAGCCGATGCCCGCCAGCTCATCGAGTCGCAGGCCAGCTTGTCTGAGCATTTTGGCAAGTTCTGACGGGCGCAGGAACTGCTCATAGCGGTGGGTACCCCGGGGTACCAGACGGAGTATATATTCGGCACCGACAATGGCCGTAGCAAAAGCCAGCGGGGTACGGTTGAGTGTGGACAGGAACAGCCGGCCACCCGGCTTCAGCAGCGCCGCAAGATCACCAATCAGGGCCACCGGGTCGGGGACGTGTTCGATCATTTCCATACAACACACGGCATCGAAATAACCAGCTTTCACAGTAACTAGATCGGCCGCCGACAATTCTTGATAATCGATCTCCAATCCCGATTGGTGGCGATGCAAACGAGCCACTTCGAGTACTGGCCGAGCCAGATCGATGGCAGTCACTTGGGCCTTGCGTCGCGCCAAGGCCTCACTCAACAAACCACCTCCACACCCCACATCGGCAACACAGGCACCCACGAGATCGATCCGCTTAGCGATCCAATTGAGACGGATTGGATTGAGATCATGCAGGGGCCGGGCTGCGGAGGT
>CAJXGK010000432.1 GCA_913053815.1 uncultured Rhodanobacteraceae bacterium | reverse complement strand
CAATCAGGCATCGGCCATGGCTCCGGTTGTTATCATGACGTTGGCCATCGCCGATTGTATCCATATTCTCGTCACCGCGTTTCAAATCATGAGCGAGGGCCGCGGCAAACACGGAGCCCTGATCGAGAGTTTCCGCATCAATGCCCAGCCGGTGCTCAGTGGCGGGCCCATCCAGCCAGAGCGTGGCTTCGTGCTGCATCACGGCCACACCCGCTGGGTATCAAGCCACCCGGTTAATGATGAGTGGGTACTGACTACTTCACGCGATGTACTCGAAGCCATTGCCGCTGGCGAAGGGCCAGATCCTATGCTTGTCGCCCTGGGTTATGCCGGCTGGGAACCAGGACAACTCGAACGCGAACTTCGTGAAAACGCCTGGTTGACCATGGCCGCTAAGCAGTCCTTACTCTTCGAGACTCCGCTGGATCAGCGCTGGGCAGCCACCGCAGCCAGTGTCGGAGTAGACACATCCAGGCTTATGCATTATGCAGGCAATGCATGAGTAACCTGTCCAATGTACTCAGCTTTGATCACGGTACCCGCTATATCGGCATTGCCATAGGCAATCTGCTTATCCATAGTGCCCGGCCGTTGAAGGCTATCAGCGCTCACCAAGGCGTCCCCAACTGGACCGAACTTGACGATCTTGTCAACACCTGGGAGCCAGCCAGTATGATCGTTGGCCTGCCTCTGAATCTGGAGGGGGGAGAGCAATCCGCAAGTCGCCGCAGTCGCCGCTTTGCCGAGCAACTCGTTAAACGCTATCACCGGGATGTACACCTTGTAGATGAACGCCACAGCTCACAAGAAGCCGCCAGGAATTTTGCCGCACAACGAGCTTTGGGCCTACGGCGGCGGCACCATGCCGACGATATCGACGCCTTTGCCGCCGCCATCATTCTCGAAACCTGGTTTTCCGAAACGTCATGACCACAAGACTGCGCCATCTGATATCACTCCGTGATGTCTCCGGGGCTGTCATGACACGCTTCCTCGACCGGGCTGAACAGCTTCGCGATGCCTGTGCCCACGGTACCCGTTCCCTGGACCTGCTGCGTGGGCGTACCGTTCTCAACCTATTCTTTGAACCCTCCACGCGAACCCGTACCTCTTTCGAGCTGGCCTGCCACCGGCTCGGTGCCATCGTGGTGAATTTCGATATCAACAACGCTTCGACTAACAAGGGGGAATCACTGCTCGACACTCTGCATACCTTGGAAGCCATGCATCTTGATGCCCTGATCGTGCGTCACCGGAAAACCGGCACTCCCGAATTCATGGTTCGTCATGCTGCCAGCGGGGTGAGCGTGATCAACGCCGGGGACGGCAATCATGCTCATCCTACTCAGGGTCTTCTGGATGCCCTCACCATCCGCCAACACCGTGCTGAATTCGAGCCGCTGACGGTCACCATCTGTGGCGATGTCCAACATTCTCGGGTGGCACGCTCGGATATTCATGCTTTGACTGGGCTGGGGGTACAACAGATTCGCTTATGTGGGCCGGGCAGCCTGCTGCCATCTGCCGAAGAATTCCCCAAGCTCATCCTCAGTGAGGATTTCGACGCGGCTATCGAAGGCGCCGATGTGGTCATCATGTTGCGCTTGCAAAAAGAACGCATGGCGGCAACCCTACTGCCAAACGAGCAGGCTTACTTCAAACATTTCGGTCTCGACCGCGCCCGGCTGGCGCGCGCGGCACCAGGAGCCCTGGTTCTACACCCCGGCCCCATCAATCGGGGTATCGAAATCGCCCCGGACGTGGCCGACGGACCCCAGTCACGGATTCTGGAACAGGTTGCTAACAGTGTGTTTATCAGGATGGCGGTACTCACCGAACTGCTGGCTCGTTGAAACCGAGTCACATACTGACTCAGGCATTCTAGTTTTGCCTGGTCGTTGTCCCCCGCGCCGTGGCACAATAAGTAACTTATATAGCCACCAAGTGTTGAAAAGAGTTCATGACCAAAGACGATGTTATTGAAATGGAGGGCGCGGTGACCGAGACCCTACCTAACACGATGTTCCGGGTTGAA
>CAJXGK010000431.1 GCA_913053815.1 uncultured Rhodanobacteraceae bacterium | reverse complement strand
TGCCATTTGTTCTACCGGTTCTGCTTGGGTAGGATGGATAAAACGCCAGGAGAGAAAGGCACCAAGCAGCAGCGCCAAACTGCTTCCCAGAATTGCCTCCTCAATGCCCGAAATCGATACTGACTGACCAGAGCCGACTAACCCACCCAATAGCGCCACCCCTAATGCCCCGCTAGCTTGCCGGCTTGTATTGTTCACTGCTGAGGCTGCCCCCGCCTGCTCAGGAGGCAATGCACTGATAGCCGCCGCTACCAAAGCGGGCGTGGCAGCTGCCAGGCCGAGGCCGATTAGTAGCAAAGAAGCGAACATGATAAGATCATTTGGTCTAGCCAGCACGAGAGATAACAACAACAGACCCGCCGCGCTCACACCTAATCCTATCGCAGCAGGATAGCGACTTCCGAAACGACCGGTGATACGGCCCCCAAACGGCAGGCTCACGGCAAAAGGCATAAACATCACCAACAGGTAAATGCCCACCCCCTCGGGGGTTAACTGCTGGATGCGCAGCAGATACAAACTGAACGCGAACAGCATCGCGAGCATCCCGAAATTCATCAACCCGGAGGCCGCGTTGGCAGCAGCAAAAGTTGTTTGCCGGAAGAATCGTAAATCCAGCATTGGATGCGTTGTGCGTCGCTCCACGAGCCAGAAGCCAATGCCGGATGCAATCGTCCATACGAATGCCGTAATTACCGCAAAGCTTGCCCAGCCGAGATGCTGGCCTTCAATAACCGCGAAGATCAGGCTGGCAAGTGTGGAGCTTGCAAGAACCTGGCCGGGCACATCCATGCGCCGCCCCTGCGGATGGGAAGACTCGGTGACTACCCGCATAGTCAACCAAATGGCCAGCACCCCCACTGGCGCGTTGATCCAAAATATCGAGCGCCAGCCAAAGGTGCCGACAAGAAACCCGCCAAGGGTCGCCCCCGCAACAAGTGACAAGCCTGATATGCCAGCCCACCAACCTATAGCTCGTGCTCGTAGCCGAGCATCGGGGAAAGCATGGCGCAGGATGGCAAGGGATTGGGGCAGCGCGACGGCTGCTCCTATGCCCTGAACCGCTCTGGCGCCAATCAAGACTGCATAGGAAGGCGCCGTGGCACAGGCAACGGAACCCAGCACGAACAGTAAGAGTCCACCAACGTAGAGCCTACGGTTCCCGAATAAATCGCCGAGATCGCCGCTAGTCAGCATCAAACTGGAAAACAGGATAGCATAGGCATCCACCACCCACTGCAAACCCGCCACGCCGACTTGAAGGTCTTCCTGAATGCTGCTCAAGGCGACGTTAACCACCGTGAGATCGAGTTGAATCATGAAAAGCCCGAAACACACGGCGATCAAAACGGCAATCGAATTCATATTACTGTTCGCGCTACTCAATTCATTCATTTCTCTACTATTTGACTCAGTTCGTTTTGGCATAATGTTAAGGGTGATCTCCTCGTAAAAAATCATTCAGTCTTCTCTTGAGCGTCGCTGGCCTCAAGTGGGGAAAACGCGGTATTTCACCTGCATAGGCCACGTACAAGCGGCCCACAGGCGTTTCGAGCGCAGTAATAATGCGTTATCCGGCATCGCCATTGCTGTCCTCATTCGGCACGACTCCTATCTCTCCAGAGAGAGACTACCGTGTTGGGCTGGACAGTTGTTTCATGTATCATGGAAATATGAATGCAAATCTGGATATCGCGCCCATAGGCGCGCTAATCGGTGCGCCAGCGCGAGCGGCCATGCTGGTGGCGCTCATGGACGGTCGGTTATTGCCCGCTGGCGAACTCGCCTTTCAGGCATACGTTTCCCCACAAGCGGCCAGCGCCCACTTATGCAAACTGGTCGAAGGTGGTCTGTTGGAGGTAGAGGTCTGTGGCCGGCACCGGTATTACCGCCTGGCCAACGCGGAAGTGGGGCAAGTTATTGAATCCATGATGACCTTTGCCGCCCCGGTACCGTTGCGGCCATTGCCCGAGCGCGAGGGGCTAAAGCAGCTGCGTTTCGCACGGTCCTGCTACGACCATCTGGCGGGCAAGCTGGGCATCGCGTTCACCCAG
>CAJXGK010000430.1 GCA_913053815.1 uncultured Rhodanobacteraceae bacterium | reverse complement strand
AAAAACTGGCCTCGATTTTTCATCCGCCTCGCTATGACCCTCCAAGCCCGACAGGCGCCTAAGGGGGAATTGTACCCAGAAGGCAGCTCTATAAGCCTACTGTGTGGTTCGATTGTTGAGTTGTGTCCTCACTCACCCCCACCTGTCTACATGATATATCCCGGAGATTCGCTCCGGGGCACCTGCTACTCGAATCGCTCGCTACGTTTTTTATAGGTACCAAAGAGAGGGGGATGCTGAGACAGAGTTTTTATGGTTTTGAGATGAATAATGATGCCACTTTTGATAATTCGAGTGCATTCAAGCCGCTGTCCTGCATACGCCAGCGATACCCCTATCTTCCGACAGGCAGGCTGCCTACAGGTCCGATTCCGTTAAACTGATCGGGTCAAGGAAAATTTACAATTACTTTTATGCTGTTCGCCCCCTGTTGGAAAAATCATGCACGCACTGGTCAGTAACGACGACGGCGTAGATGCTCCAGGCATCCACGTTTTGGCAAAACATCTGGTGACTCTGGGCCGAGTCACTGTGGTGGCCCCTGATCGAGATCGCTCCGGGGCCAGCAACTCGCTGACTCTCGATCAACCCATACGGGTGTTGTCGATGCAGGACGATTGCTACCGTGTGGCCGGGACCCCGACGGACTGTGTCCATCTGGCCTTGTCTGGGCTACTCAAAGAAGAACCCGATATTGTCGTTTCGGGGATCAACAACAGTTCGAATCTCGGCGATGATGTGATTTATTCGGGAACCGTGTCGGCAGCGATGGAAGGGCGCTTTCTTGGTTTGCCCGCCATGGCGGTTTCCCTGGTCACCGAGTCGGATCAAGTTGAACACCATTACATTTCGGCCGCTACTGCGGTCATGCGGTTGATTCGCCATCTTGAGCGTGACCCACTTCCGGCGGACACCATCTTGAATATCAATGTACCCAACCGTCCCTGGCAGCAAATTTCCGGTTTCGAGGTTACCCGCTTGGGCAAGCGTCATCGTGCTGCGCCGTGTATTCGTGATACTGACCCGCGCGGACGTGAAATCTGGTGGATTGGCCCGGCCGGTCCCGCCGAGGACAATGGGCTGGGAACTGATTTCGATGCGGTACATCGCGGCTTTATATCGGTGACGCCGATTCATGTCGATCTAACCCGTTTTCAGGCTCTGGAAAAGGTTGCCGCCTGGGTGGGGACCTTGCAGATTGATAAGCCCGGAGCTTCGGTAGCATGAGCCGATATCGCACTTTTGTTTCGGCACAAGATACTCGTGGCAGGGGTTTGACCTCGCAGCGAGCTCGTGATCGTCTGGTGGTGCTATTGCGCGAGTCCGGTATTCGCCACCCGCAGGTATTGGAAGTGTTGCGTACTTTGCCACGCCATTTATTTCTGGATGAGGCCCTGGCTTCGCGAGCCTATGAGAATATCTCTTTGCCCATAGGGCTTGGACAGACCATTTCCCAGCCCTGGGTTGTGGCTAGGATGAGTGAGGTGTTGCTGGAACGGCAGCCCCGCAAGGTACTCGAGATTGGTACCGGTTCCGGCTATCAGGCCGCGGTGTTGTCGCGCCTGGTCGAACAGGTGTACACCGTTGAACGGATCGAGGATCTGCTGCGTCAGGCCCGGCGCCGTTTCCGGGCACTCAAATTGCAGCACATCCGTTCCCGCCATGATGACGGTCGCCTGGGATGGCCGGACGAGGCTCCTTTTGACGCCATTATTGTTACTGCTGCGGGTGAGGTCGTACCGCCGGAACTGTTGGCCCAGTTATCTCCAAGAGGGGTGTTGCTGGGTCCATTCGGTCCTCCCAGTGAGCAGAAACTGATGTGCTATACGCTTGACGATCAGGGTCAGGCCCAGGGTGAAGAACTTGCCAGCGTCAGCTTTGTGCCCTTGCTGGGAGGGGTGCTCTGATGCGCCTGTTCAGATCGATGTACATGCGCACTCTGGTCTGGGCTCGGCATCCG
Organism: uncultured Rhodanobacteraceae bacterium; assembly: GCA_913053815.1. GTDB lineage: Bacteria > Pseudomonadota > Gammaproteobacteria > Xanthomonadales > Rhodanobacteraceae > Metallibacterium. The sequence goes on along the minus strand of CAJXGK010000430.1, from coordinate 103 downwards.
CATGCTGAGCGTTTTCTTGGTGGACTCAGTTTTATTGAGGCTTTTGCCTTTCCGATTCCTCCGGAACTGATGTTGGCACCGATGTGTATCTCCGAGCCGAAGA
>CAJXGK010000429.1 GCA_913053815.1 uncultured Rhodanobacteraceae bacterium | reverse complement strand
GCGCAGCATCACCCATGCGGCCGCAGTCGTGCTCGCCCCACCCGTGGTGATCTACGGCATCTGGATTCTCTTCAAACTGGTATAAATCATGGCCATGAAACGCAAAGCTTGGATCGCATTGGCGATTCTGGCAGGAGTGGTGGTGCTCGTCATCGTGGGCAGTCTCGGCTCCCGCTCCAAGGGCACCGAAGTCACCATCAGCAAGGTGGCCTCGCGTACCGTGCGCAGCTCGATTCTCGCCGGGGGACAGTTGATGTTCTCCGATCCAGTACAACTTAAACCGCAAGTGATCGGGCGAATCAGCAGCATATCGGTCAAGGAAGGCCAACGCGTCAAGGCTGGCGAAGTGGTCTTGCGCCTCGATCCACAGACCTATCAGGCTGCTGTGGATCAGGCCAGTGCGGGAGTCAAGCAGGCGCAGACCTCTATCGAAAGCCAAAAGCTGACTGTGCTCAACCTGGCCAGACAGGTGGCCCGACAAAGAACCTTGTTCAAACGCGGCCTGGTCGATGCCAACAGCTTTGACAATCTACAAAGTCAGTTGGCCATTGCCCGGGTGCAACAGGCTTCGGCCGAACAGTCGCTGAGTATTGCCAAGGCCCGGCTCAATCAGGCCCAGCAAGATCTAGCCAAGACGGTGATCAATTCACCCATCAACGGCATGATTACCAGCTTGCCGGTCAAGGTTGGCGAAACGGTAATCGCCGGCACCAATATTCCCGGGGCAACGCTGATGACCATCGCCAATCCGGCCCAGATCATTGCCGACGTGCAGGTCGATGAAGCAGATATCGCCAACGTCAAGTTGGGTACCAAGGCCCAGATTCATGCTGTCTCATACCCCAACCAGACACTGCACGGTAAAGTGATTTTCATTGCCTCTTCAGTGACCAATAATGCACTGGCCGCCAACAGTGGCCGCACCTTCGAGGTTAAGATTGCGCTGCAAGGCAAGGATTTGCCGCATATCCTGCCGGGCATGAGCTGCCGTGTGGAAATTTATACGCGTAGCGCGTCCAACACCCTTGCCGTGCCGATCCAGGCGGTACTGTACAAAAACAAGCCCGGCGCCAAGAATCTCGAACCTACTGGCGGCGCTTATGTGTTGGTCATGCGCCATGGCAAAGCTCGTAAGCTCAAAGTCACCACCGGCATTTCCAGCGATACCTGGCAGGCCATCGACAAGGGACTCAAGCCGGGTGAAAAGGTCATTACCGGTCCGTATCTGACTTTACATAGCTTGACTGATGGCCAGGACATCGTCGCCAAAGCACCCAAGAAATCCACCTCCACGGGGGGCCACCCTGCCAAGGCTGCCAAAAAAACCGCCAAGAGTGGCTCATGAGCACAGGCACCGGGCAACAGCTGTTGCGACTCCAGGACATCTGTAAGCGTTATCGAATGGGGGATACCGATGTCAACGCCTTGCATGGGATTGATATCGAAATTCAGCGCAACGAGTACGTGGCCTTTATCGGACCTTCCGGCTCCGGCAAAACCACCCTGATGAATATCGTCGGCTGCCTGGATCGCCCGAGCTCGGGGAGCTATTGGCTCAACGGCCAGCGGGTCGCTGATCTGGACGACAATGCCCAGGCCCGTATCCGCAATCGCGAAATCGGCTTTGTATTTCAAAACTTCAATCTGCTGGGGCGTGCCAATGCCCTGCACAACGTCATGCAGCCGTTGGTCTATCGGGGCATTCCTCTGCGCGAGCGGCGCCGCATGGCTACCCAGGCACTGGTCGAAGTCGGGCTGGGTGATCGTCTTGATCACCTACCCAACCAGCTCTCCGGCGGCCAGCAGCAGATGCTTGCCGTGGCGAGAGCACTCGTCCCCAACAACACCTTGCTGCTCATTGACGAGCCATCCGAGGGTCTTGCCCCCGTGCTCATCCAGCAGATGATGACCGCGATCACCCAGCTCGCCGACGGAGTCGGGTCCCAGCTCATCGCGACGGTCACGACGACGGGCGCATCGGCGCGGCGTTTCCCGAGATGCCGCCGATGGTCGGCTTCGCCACCACGGCCAGCTTCCGCAGCGACGCACCACCGCGAGGCGGCGA
>CAJXGK010000428.1 GCA_913053815.1 uncultured Rhodanobacteraceae bacterium | reverse complement strand
CTCCTCGGCCAGCACCGTAAGCCCCCAGCCGGCATAGATCTGGGTGGAGAGCGAGTCCAATGTCGCCGCTAGCCGCACGCCTTCACCGCGACGCAACACGACGATCAGGTGAATGGCGGGCTGATGCCGCCACTGCTGCATCATCCGTTCAGCCATTACTTGGCCGTCGGACTCATGCAAACCGAAAATGTTATACCATTGCCGGTACATGGCATCCCCGCCGGGGCCACCACACCCCATCGCGGACATTGCATTGACTCTAGATTGTTGTACGAATACTGTCTTCGGGTTATAAGGAAGCACAATTCTTGCCTTGTATTCACGCCCGATCGTCAAGAACTTGGCCGCGCGGGAGAACTTAGATACCTCCTCCGGAACTTGCGCATAAAGGTCATGCAATCTGTCTTTTACCAGAGAAACGGTATTCAGGGCTCGCACAACCTCATCATCATCGGCGCCCCAAGCCATACCGTCATTGCCAAATTCATATGACGAAATTGGCCCGTCTTTAAAATGCGGATTTGGCCTAAATATCACTGCGCAACCACACAAGCACGCCTCGATTGCAAGCGCGCTATCTTCGAAACAATAAAATACTTTTTTACTCCAAAAAATATCTCTTACTTCCTCTCTTGTCATCTGTTCACTTCTAAGAATTTCAACGCTATCACTTGGAAGCAATGAAAGATCACCGCCGTATATTCTATATTTCCCCGCGTAAAAACAATTGCCACTTCTGTGAGATTTCTTACTATAAAAAAAATTCATATCTACAACCGGAAGATGCAGGACAGGGTCCGCGCCTACATAATTAGCAAGGCGCCGACTATACGATAACGTCATGTCATGCGGAGTTTTGTATTTTGGAGCCAGGAGACCTGGGTAGTTAAGGATATACCGCACTATAAATGGAGCAGAAATAGGGTCATCAAAGACCTCTGGATAAATAGTGATTGGTACCACTTCGCTTTCATAATGCCAATCTGCTATTTCCTGGGTTAACAATGGCGTATTTAGGTTCCAGTCGACTAATGGTTGATCATGGAATCTAGCAAAATGGGGCCAACTCGGATCGTTTCTGAGATTTAATGGGTAAGGAACGACAAAAGCTCTCTCACCCAGCATGTTCAGGTGATGACAAAGAGCATGCAACACTCTGACCCCAGCCGAGAGCCTTGTATACGGCGGAGTAACTATATAAAATGGATCACTATCCGACGCCGGCAAATTTTCGCTACTCGCTATTTTCATTCCCATGGTCTTGCTTGCCTTATTTGCCACCATGTTCGATATCCTTTCGCTGAGGAGCCCCCGGAGCCGTGCGTTGCGCGTTCTCAACATGGCAAGAATTTAAGCAAACTTTATGCCAGATTTTATTGAATACGGCTTGACCTCAGAAAATCCAACGAAGGTGGTTGAACAGCGACAGCCCCTGGATCTTCGCGAAGCTCTGCTGGGCGGCCTGCAGGGCCACGAGCTGCTGGTTGAGCTGCGTGGCCGCCTGGACGATGTTGAGGCTGGAGAGCTGCGAGCGGTTTTGCTGAACCTGGAGGAGAAAGTTGCCGTTGAGTGTCTTCTGGTCGGAGATCGCGTTGAGGCGCGCGCCGATACGCGCCTGAACGGTCAGGACGTTCTGCAGGGCGTTGCCCAGATTGGTCAGGGAACTCGGGCTGGGATTGTTGGCCTGCAGGCCCGCAACGAGGTCTGACAGGGTCTTGAATACACTCTGGCTGCCGCCGCCGCTCGCGGGGATATTCATAAACACCGTGGATCCGGGATCTCCGACCGCCACTTGGCGGCCGGGACCGATCTGGAGGAATCGCTGGCCGGCGTCACCGGAATAGATGTAGGAGTTGCCGGTAGCGGCGACCGGGGGCGAACCGCTCTGGAAACCGGCGAACAGGTACTGGCCGCTCGCGCCCTGGGTATTGGCGACGCTCACGAGTTGCTGGAGGATCTGCTGCACCTCGGTGGCAATCCCCTGACGCGCCTGGGCGCTCTGGGTGCCGTTGAGCCCCTGGACGGCGAGGTCATGCGCACGCTGCAGCCCGTTGACCACCGAGGT
>CAJXGK010000427.1 GCA_913053815.1 uncultured Rhodanobacteraceae bacterium | reverse complement strand
TCAGATCGACGAAGCCGCCCTGCGCGAAGGTCTGCCTTTGCGCCGCAGCGAATGGCAGACGTATCTGAACTGGGCGGTGCGCGCTTTTCGCATTACCGCCTCAGGGGTGACCGATGAAACCCAGATCCACACCCATATGTGCTACTCGGAATTCAACGACATCATGCCCGCCATCGCGGCGATGGACGCCGATGTGATCACTATCGAAACCTCGCGCTCCAACATGGAGTTACTGGACGCCTTCGAAGACTTTGACTACCCTAGTGAAATCGGTCCCGGTGTATACGACATCCATTCGCCCAATGTGCCTGAACGTGAACAGATCGTCACGCTGATGCAAAAAGCCGCCAGTTATATTCCTGCCGAACGACTCTGGGTCAATCCGGACTGTGGCCTCAAAACCCGGGGATGGCCGGAAGTGGAAAAGGCCTTGGTCGCGGCGGCGCAAAGTCTTCGCTAACAAGCCGCTTGCCACCCCCCGTGACTCTTCTTCTACGATTATATAAACACGACGACTATCTTGATATAGGAGGCCATGCCTATACTGTGCTGGAGAGCGCGTTGGGTCAATGTGTTGTGGTCGAACCTGAAACGATCCATCAGCGGGGCTTATCATGCATTCCAGTAGCACAAGTAGGCATGTCGTTACCTGATCGAAGCGACGTATTGTTGCAAACGCCGTTGCCGCTTGCCTGCATTCGTACCACGATGGCGGCGGGCCATGGTGCTCTGCACACCTTGTTCTGAGCCATTGCTACGTCAGGCATCCAACCTTCCCGGTTGAGGTTCGGCGCTAATCAGGAAAGTACAAATGGCATTGCGTGACGGAAATTACCTATGAGCCAGCAGTCATGGATCGGTGCCGTCTATTTCAGAATGTATCGTCGTGTTGTGCCGGGTGAAGGTAAGCCCGGCACTTTTTCCGGTTTTCACGGTCTTAATCGCTGATCTCCAGGAAAACCCTGATGACCCGATTCTTCTTTGACAATATCGATTCCATTGCCTTTCACCTTGGCCCGATCGCTGTGCACTGGTATGGGTTAATGTATCTGGGTGGGTTTATCGCTGCCTGGATATTGGGTGAGCGGCGCCGGGCTGCGGGTCGTTTGCCGGTCAGCCGCGATGGCTTTAGCGACCTCACCTTCTACGCCATGCTGGGTGTCATTCTCGGTGGCCGTATTGGTTACATGCTGTTTTATGTCAACCTGGATTGGATCTGGCGCGACCCCATGGAAATTTTTCGAGTTTGGGATGGCGGCATGTCCTTTCATGGTGGTCTGCTAGGGGTGCTGGTGGCCGGTCTTTATTGGGCGCGTCGTTACAAGGTGCCTTTTTTCGATGCTGTGGACTTCGTTGCGCCGCTGGTTCCCATCGGTCTCGGACTGGGGCGTATCGGTAACTTCATCAATGGGGAATTGTGGGGTAAATATACGGATTTGCCGTGGGGGGTAATTTATCCTCGGGCCTTGCAGCGCTTGCCACAGTTTGCCGGTATGGATACCCAGCAGCTGCATGCCATGTGGAAGACCGGTGCTTTGCATTCTTATGCCCGCCATCCTTCGGAGTTGTACGAATGTCTGCTCGAAGGGGTGGTGCTGTTCGCGGTGCTGTGGCTGTATTCAAGCAAACCGCGGCGGCGCTACGCGGTGTCCGGATGGTTCGCCTTGCTGTACGGCGTGTTCCGTTTTGCTGTGGAATTTATTCGTGAACCCGATCCGCAGCTCGGTTACCTGGCCTGGGGCTGGTTGACCATGGGCCAAGTACTCTCGTTGCCGTTGATCTTAGTGGGTTTGTTCCTGCTGTGGTGCGTAAATGAAGATACTCGAAACACGGCTTCCGCGGCTGTTCTCGTTGACAAGGCCGCAACCAATAGGATGACTCACTTGAGAGTTTTGATTATGTAACCGATTAGTGTCAATCTGCAGAGAAAGGAATTCGGATTTCTTAGACGAGAAGTGTACTCGACTTTTAGAACGACAAAACAAGCTAATATTTGCCTGTTTCAATGTCAGGTTGCTGCAACGGTAACGATCAGTGTTTAGAGTTAAGAACTGTGAGTAACGCAA
>CAJXGK010000426.1 GCA_913053815.1 uncultured Rhodanobacteraceae bacterium | reverse complement strand
GTGCAACAGCAACTAGGCGACGGTGTTGTGCGCACGATTGCTATGGGTTCGTCGGATGGATTAAAGCGCGGACTAAGCGTACAAGGCACAGGTGAGCCAATACAAGTACCGGTTGGTCAAAAAACCCTGGGTCGCATCATGGACGTGCTAGGCCGGCCGATCGACGAAGCCGGGCCCATCAAAGCCGAGGATCAGTGGGTTATTCATCGCTCCGCTCCGGCTTATGAAGACCAGACTGCGGCCAATGAGCTGTTAGAAACAGGCATCAAGGTGATTGATCTGATGTGTCCTTTCGCTAAGGGGGGCAAGGTTGGTTTGTTTGGTGGTGCCGGGGTTGGCAAGACCGTCAATATGATGGAGCTTATCAACAATATCGCCAAGAAGCATGCCGGTTTGTCGGTGTTTGCCGGGGTGGGTGAACGGACCCGTGAGGGCAACGATTTCTATCACGAGATGAAAGATTCGAATGTCCTCGACAAAGTGGCAATGGTGTACGGACAGATGAACGAGCCGCCTGGTAACCGCCTACGAGTGGCCTTGACCGGTCTGACGGTAGCTGAGTACTTCCGCGATCAGAAAGACGAAGCCGGCAAGGGTCGCGATGTGCTGTTTTTCGTTGACAACATTTATCGTTATACCCTTGCTGGTACCGAGGTGTCGGCCCTGCTTGGGCGGATGCCCTCGGCGGTGGGCTATCAGCCCACCCTGGCGGAGGAGATGGGCGTACTGCAAGAACGTATCACCTCAACTAAGTCCGGTTCGATCACTTCGATTCAAGCGGTCTATGTGCCTGCCGACGACTTGACCGATCCTTCTCCGGCAACGACCTTTTCACATCTTGATGCAACCGTGGTGTTGTCGCGCAATATCGCCTCGTTGGGTATCTACCCGGCGGTAGATCCACTGGATTCGACCAGCCGCCAGCTCGATCCCAACATCATCGGTAACGAGCATTACGATACCGCACGGCAGGTGCAAGGTACCTTGCAGCGTTACAAGGAGCTCAAAGATATCATTGCCATCCTGGGTATGGATGAATTGGCCGAGGAAGACCAGCGCACGGTGGCTCGGGCGCGTCGTATCGAGCGCTTCTTTTCGCAGCCGTTTCACGTTGCTGAGGTCTTTACCGGGTCACCCGGCAAGTACGTGACGCTCCAGGAGACGATTCGTGGTTTCAAGATGATCATCGCCGGCGAATGCGATGAACTACCCGAACAGGCTTTCTACATGGTCGGCAACATCGATGAAGCCTTCAAGAAAGCCGAGGCCATGGCCACCGAGGCCTGAGCACCCAGAGTATGGGCCAATGGAGAACCGCAACATGAGCACCATTCGCTGCGATATCGTCAGTGCCGAGGCTGAGATTTTCCACGGCGAAGCCACTCTGGTCGTTGCTAGTGGAGAGCTGGGTGAACTGGGCATCACCCCCCGTCATGCTCCACTGATCACCCGCCTCAAGCCGGGGCAGGTGCGGGTCATCGCTGCCGACGGCGAAGAGCACAGCTTTTATGTTTCCGGTGGCATTCTCGAAGTTCAACCACAGGTGGTCACGGTGTTAGCCGATACCGCCATGCGGGCCCGCGACATTGATCAGGCCGCGGCACTCGAAGCTAAGCAGGCCGCCGAGCTGGCTCTGGCCAACCGCAGTGACGCCATCGGCGTGGCGGAAGCCCAGTCCCGACTGGCCGAAGCCACCGCTCAGTTGCAGGCCTTAGAGCGGTTACGCAAACAGCTCAAGCACTGAAGCCCCATCTTACAGACAGCCATTCGCGGCGTGCTGGCTCCGGTCGTGGTCGTCTATGGTGCCTTACGCAGCCTAGTGTAGGGCTTCACGCTGTTGGGACCGTTTTGTCCAGAGACTGTTTGGTGTGGATAATTTTCCCTACGAGACTTCCCGTCGACCCTCGGCGCCTGATGCTCGGGTCTTGAGCGTTTAGGCCCTAGCGGGTCCTCCTTCTGCTGCGTCGTGGGGGTCGGGGCGATGTGAAACGGCAACCGTGGTCAGACGGCCTTTCCATAAACGCTCTTGTTGAGCCTCTGAAGCGGGTTCGGACCGGGGTATACACCGCCCCCGGAGAC
>CAJXGK010000425.1 GCA_913053815.1 uncultured Rhodanobacteraceae bacterium | reverse complement strand
CCACCGCGTTCGATTCACCAGCAAGATCCTGCCGCCGTATCTGCGCAGAACCAAGAGCATCGAAGAACTGATTCCGTGGCTCTATCTGCGCGGGATCAGCACTGGCGACTTCAGCCAGGCGCTGGCTGCACTGCTCGGGCCGGACGCGCCGGGACTGTCGGCATCGACCGTCGTTCGACTGAAGCAAGTCTGGCAACAGGACCACGAAACCTGGAGCAAACGATCGCTGGCTGACAAGCGGTATGTGTACTGGTGGGTCGATGGTATTCACTTCAACATCCGCCTCGAAGAAGACCGCCAGTGTATTTTGGTCGTCATGGGAGCTACGGAATCGGGCAAGAAGGAACTGATCGCCGTGCAGGATGGCCTCCGCGAAAGCGAACAATCATGGACGGAGCTACTACTCAGCCTCAAATCGCGTGGTCTCGACGCGAGCCCCAAGCTGGTCACCGGTGACGGTGCTCTCGGCTTCTGGAAGGCGTTGCGCCAAGTCTATACTGGGTCGCGTGAACAACGCTGCTGGGTGCATAAGACCGCCAACGTGCTCAACAAGCTACCAAAGAACAAACAACCCAAAGCCAAGGGTATGTTGCACGACATCTGGATGGCCGAGACTCGGAAGGATGCGTACAAGGCGTTCGATCTGTTCGTCGCATCGTATGAAGCGAAGTACCCCAAAGCCGCGAAGTGTTTGGCCGGTGATCGAGACGTGTTGCTCGCGTTCTACGACTTTCCAGCCGAGCAGTGGATGCACATCCGTACGACGAATCCGATCGAGTCGACGTTTGCCACGGTGCGATTGAGAACGAAGCGAACCAAGGGAAGCGGTTCCCGCGCTGCGTGCTTGGCGATGGTGTTCAAGTTGACGATGTGTGCAGAAAAAACATGGCGAGCGCTCAACGGCTCGAAGTTATTGTCCGATGTCATCCGCGGCGTAAAGTTCGTAGATGGCATCAAGAAAGAAGCCGCCTGATCATGACTCCATCCACAAGATTTGACCATATCTCTAGAGATCGTGGACATTGCTGCAACCGACGCTGCACCGTGGGCTAAGAAGTATGGTGAACATATCCCGGTCGTTCATCTAAACGGCAAAGAGTTTTGTAGGCATCGCGTGATCGAAAAGAACCTTCGACTCGCGCTGGAAGAATGCGATTGAACACTTGCTCAAACATAACCCCCAGGCTGCTCCTCATCCTCGGGGTGATAATCGGAGCGTTTGCAATCGGAGGATGCGTGGCCGCAGGACGTTCAAAGCATCGCGCATCAGTCGAGTTGTATCAACCGACAGAGACGGGTAGCCAACAGGTTGTTCAACTCTCAAGCGATTGGGCGCACTACGGTCAAGCTACCGACGGGGCGGTAGCGAGCCTTCTCCTGGAGTGGCCACTACCCGGTTCCCGCTACGGCGCGAAGCAGTACTTGCTCTACTTGCATCTGCCTGAAGGATCGGGCGTGTTTGAGGTAGGCGATCCGATCGCGACGCCCAGTGAAGACGTGGTGAGCGGATTCCTCATTCAGCGGACTGGCCGACTCAAAGGTGTCACACATTTTGTCATGGGCACCATCAACATTCGAGGCAAGTCGCTTCGCCGGGGGAGCGTCGAACTCAAGTGCGCCGATCGAACGGAAATCCGAGGGAAATTCATCGCAAAACCGGGCAGCCGCACGACATTTTTCCAGCACGACCACCAATTGGATATCGCAAACGCCATGACCACCGCGCGAGGACAAACTGCCTCGCAGCACGCAACGACCGATTAGTCCGCCAACCCCGACGTGGATGTGCCCCAGGATGCCTATCTTTCCCGAGCCGACAGACGACCCGACCGTGTCCAGGGTTTTCGCATGTGAATTTCACTTGACGAAATACCCATCCGCCGTGACACTTCAAGCTGGATGGTTTAGGTGACATACATGGACAGGAGGTCCGGCGATGCAACGGATGGCAACAACTCTGGTGATGGCGTGCGCGATGGTCACTGCGTGCGGGTGTAAGGACAAGGTCGAGCACCTCGACACGACGCCCGTTCAGGACAGTTCGTACAGTTATCAGGAACCCGCTTCCCCAAACAGTAGCTATTCAACGGCCCCGGTCTCGGGTGGCTCACC
>CAJXGK010000424.1 GCA_913053815.1 uncultured Rhodanobacteraceae bacterium | reverse complement strand
TGCACGTGTCGTTCGCCGAATTCGGCCAATAGCGGTGAAAGCCGGTGCAGCATGCCGCGCATGCCGCGACCAATCAGGGTAATGGCCGCGCAGGGGGCAATGACCTTGACCCGGCAGATGGCGCTCAGGTCATCGGCGAGGCGGGCTACGGCATTGGAATCAAGCAGATTCTCGGTGGGATCGAGGGAAACGGTCACATTGGTTTCGGCCGAGCTGACCAGATCCACCGAAAGTCCATGTTGTTTAAAATAGGCAAACACATCGGCAAGAAAGCCCACCTCTTGCCACATACCGATGGATTCCATCGACACCAAGGTGATCCCCCGGCGGGCACTGATACCTTTTACACTGGGCGCCGTTGAGGCCTTGGCTGGGCCGATAAGCGTTCCGGGAAGTTGCGGATGGCCGGTGTCGTGAATACGTAGCGGCACCCTGGATCGACGCAGAGGACTCAGACAATGCGGGTGCAGAACCTTGGCCCCGGTGGCAACAATTTCCTGAGCCTCCTCGTAGTCGAGTTGCGTCAGTAATCTGGCGTCCGGAACTTGGCGTGGGTTGGCACTGAATATGCCGGCAACATCCGTCCATATTTCTACCCGCTCGGCGGCAAGTTGGGCGCCGAAATAGGCGGCAGAAGTATCCGAACCACCCCGCCCCAGCAATACAGTTTGTCCAGAATGGTCTCGGGCAATAAACCCTTGGGTAATAAACAGCTCCCCGCGGGCTGCTAGGGCTTCGCTCCAGATCCGATCCGGCTTGGCTCGGACACTGGCTGACAGTACTCGGGTACGCTCATTGCGGTGGGGCAGCTCCGTGGCCAGCAGTGCCAGCCGAGCGTCCAGCCAGTGGGCGTGCAGTCCTTGGGCGTTCAGAAAAGCGGCCCCCAGGGTGCTGGACAGCAACTCACCTTGAGCCAGTAACTCGGCTCGCCAGGCCAGTTCACTGATACGGTGTGATACACGGGAGCATAGTGAAACCAAGGTATCGAGCCGGATACGCAGCGCCTCAGGACTATCCAGGCCGAGCTCCTCAGCGAGGTGTTGGTGCCGCTCAACAATGGCAATAGCTTGGCTTGGGCGCTGCGCTGTCGAGGCTTGGTACAGGGCATGCAGTGCATCGGTAATGCCGGAAAGAGCGGAAACTACAATGAGGACGCGGGCACCTTCCTGGCGGCGGGTGGTGGCCAGTTCGGCGATTTGTTGCCAGCGCGAAACAGCGCTGACACTGCTGCCGCCAAATTTGAGTACGATCCAGGGGGCATCCACAGCAAGGGAAGGCAGATTCATGGGGGGCGTGAGTAGTGGTAACGGTATGAGTGTTGCGTGCACTGCAACAAAACGCAATGCTCATTGCGGCCGGCTCGGCTTATCGGTGACTCAGTACTCCAAAGGGGATTCAACCCATCCAATACACGCCGAGCAAACCGATCAGGAATAACCACCCGGTGAGTAGGATGCCGAGTAGCAAAGGACGGCGGCCGAGGGCTCGGACTTTGGAGATTCGTGTTTCGAGACCAATGGCCGCCATCGCCCCGCTGAGTAGTAAATCGTCCGTGGAGGCAACCAGACGGTGTAGTCCTGGAGTCAATGGGTGGAGGCTGATAAGGCCGCTGAGGGCTACAAATCCGAAAGCGAACCAAGGCAGGTGAACACGGATCTGATGAGAGTGTTCCTGGTGGCGACGCAACCACCATCCCAGCAACAGCAGGGCTGGCGCCAGCATCATCACGCGACCTAGTTTCACCACAATGGCTACACTGGTAGTCGTACGGCCAATGCTATCGCCGATGGCTAGAACTTGCCCGACGGCGGGTACAGTGGCGCCGACCAGGGGGCCGAATCCGGATGGACCAAGCTGGCCAAGAACATGTTGGTACAGCCAGGGGTCGAAAAAGATTTCCAGCGTCGAGAACACTACGACTACGGCAATTGCTGCGGCGATCTTGCTGTGCTCGGCGTGAATCATCCGGGCTAGGGCCAGAATCGCAGCAACCCCGCAGATGGCGTTACCGAAACCCAGTAGCAGGGAAGTATCCCGATCCAGTTTCAGAACCCGACGACCCAAAAAAATTCCCAATCCCAATGTGGACGCTACAATGAAGGCATCGAGTAGA
>CAJXGK010000423.1 GCA_913053815.1 uncultured Rhodanobacteraceae bacterium | reverse complement strand
GGCTCCCGCCTCGATCATGTGCATCATCAACTCGTAGGCGTTGAGCACTCCACCGAAACCGGCTTCAGCATCGGCCACAATCGGCACCATCCAGTCGATGTCATCATTGTCTTCGGCATGATGAATCTGATCAGCCCGCAACAGGGTCTTGTTGATCTGCCGCACCACATTGGGTACCGAATCGACCGGGTACAAGGATTGGTCCGGGTACATGGTACCCGCTGAATTAGCATCGGCGGCAACCTGCCAGCCGGATAGATAAATCGCTTGCAATCCGGCCTTGACCTGTTGCATGGCCTGGTTGCCGGTCAGTGCCCCCAGGGCATTGACATAATCCTGTTCATGCAGTGACTTCCACAACCGTTCGGCACCACGCCGCGCCAAGCTGTACTCCACGGTCACATTGCCACGCAAACGCGTGACCTCAGCCGTTGAGTAGGGACGTTGCAGCCCCTGCCAGCGTGGGTTTTCCCGCCAGTCGCGATCCATAGTTTCAGCATTCATCGGTGAGTTGTTCATGGTTTTGCTCCTTCGAACAAGGGGTAAATTAAAATACTGGCTAGGCCAGGTGTGGATAGGCGGCAAGGGTCATGAAATCGCCAAGCGTGTCCGCGTGAGTCCATTCGCCAAGTAGCTGGGCCGCTGTCTTGATATGCTCCCGGTCGGCCTCGTTGCGCTCCATGAGACGATGGCTCTGCGCGGCGAGAATCAGCTCGAAATACGCCATATCAATGGCTGTGTGATCGCTAAATTCGAGTGGATCGGCATGCAGCCATTGCCATAGCTGAGCCCGGGCAATCTCTGCCGTAGCCGCATCCTCCATGCGCCGCTGGATCGGTACGCAACCATTGCCATCGAGCCAGGCAGCGAGATAACGCAACACCACCTCGACATTGGTGGTGAAGCCCTCACGGGTAATGGTGCCGCTGATCCGAGCGAGCAAGCTATCCGCTCCGGGCAAAGGTCTGCCGCGTCCAGCACTGAGCTGATTCGGGCCCGGCATATGTTGATCAAATACGGCCTGCGCCACTCCGACCAAACCCGGATGAGCCACCCAGGTGCCATCGTGACCCAGTTTGACCTCTCGCAGTTTGTCGGCCTGCACGCGTTGCATGGCCACGGCGGTCGCTGCGGCGTCGCGACGATCCGGAATATCAGCAGCCATGCCACCCATAGCCATGGCCCCGCGCCGGTGGCACACCCGAATCAGATGTTCGGCATAGGCCCGCATCGGTGCGGTCTGCATCGTCACCTGATCCCGGTCAGGCAGGATTCGATCGCGGTGCTCACGCAGGGTCTTGATGGTGGAAAAGATGTAATCCCAGCGGCCGCAATTCAGGCCCAGCACACGATCACGCAGGGCGTGAAGGATTTCATCCATTTCAAAAGCCGCCGGCAGGGTCTCGATCAATACCGTGACCTTGATGCAATATCTGGGCAAGTCCAAGGCCCCTTCGATGTAGGCCAGCACCTCATTCCACCACTGGGCCTCCTCCATAGCTTCCAGTTTGGGCAGATAGAGGTAAGGTCCTCGCTGCTTTGCCAACAAAGCCTCGGCATTCCAATATAGAAACACTGCCGCATCAAACAGGGCTCCGGCAAGGGACTGGCCGTTCAGCTGTACATGGCGTTCGGGAAGATGCAAGCCGCGCGGGCGAACCATGAGTATCGCCGGATCCGGACCGAGATGGTATTCGCGTCCATCCGCGGATACATAGCGAATATTGCCGCGTACCGCATCAATCAGATTACGCTGTCCATCGAGAATTTTTTCCCAAACCGGGCTGAGCGAATCCTCAAAGTCAGCCATGAACACTCGGGCCCCCGAATTCAGTGCATTGATCACCATCTTGCGCCCAGGAGGCCCGGTGATCTCAACGCGCCGATCACGTACCGCTTCAGGCAGTTTCGCTACCCGCCAATGCCCGGCACGAATTGTGGCGGTATCCGCGCGGAACTCCGGCAACCCACCGACATCGTAAGCCTGCTGCCGGTGCCGCCGCGCCCGCAGCCGCTCGCGCCGAACGGGCTCGAAGCGCTGATGCAAATCTTCCAGCAACGCGACAAGTTCAGGCGGCAGCAGATCATCGGTTGGACCGGCCACCTGAAGCTT
>CAJXGK010000422.1 GCA_913053815.1 uncultured Rhodanobacteraceae bacterium | reverse complement strand
CCGCAATAAGTCTCGTCATCCCGGCGCCGCAATAAGTCTCGTCATCCCGGGCGACGACCCGGGATCCAGGGTGCGGTCGTGGTGCGAAAAATTGCACAATCGCGATATATGTTATCCGGGGTTAATCGCCCCGGCCTCATTGAAGCATGAGCCTGCTGTACGGCCTGGCGGCACACGCTGGAGGAGGTACCTGCACATCTATGCTGACATGAGTGAACCCAACAGTACCGATTTCCTGCACCGACTCAAGCACACTAATAATTTGTGCTATCGTTTGATGGCACAAAATTTAGGTATATATATATGGAAACCTTCACTGTCAGGGACTTGCGCGAACGCACTGGCCAACTGATCCGCGATGCCGAAACCGGTAGACTTTCCATTATCACCAAACACGGGCACCCCGTCTTCGTGGCGGTGCCCTTCGACGATACGCTGCTGCGCGAGGGTGTCAGCGTAGCGCTGGCCGTAAAGCTATTTGACGAGGGGCACCTTTCACTCGGCAAGGCCGCTCGACTGGCCTGCCTGAATCGAGCCGAATTCATGGAGCATCTGGCACATCTGAAGATTCCCGTGGCACGCTACACACCCGACGAACTGGAACGGGAACTTGAAACCTTCGGCTAGCGTCGTCGCCGACGCCAGTCCGCTGATCGCACTGGCGCGGTTGAACTTACTCAAACTGCTGCCCAAGCTATTCAATAGCGTATTTGTACCGCAAACTGTGCTGGCGGAGTGTACGATCTTGGCAGCGTATCCTGAAGCTGTACCGATTCGGGCCGCTATAGCCAATGGCTGGGTTGCCCTTGCGGACGATCCAGTGCCCCCACAATCCTGGAACCTGGATCCCGGCGAGACCAGCACCATTGGCATTGCGATCGAACGGCAAACTGGGGTCATCATGGATGATCAAGCAGGCCGCCGCACGGCCCATCATCTTGGTATCCCCGTGATCGGTACGGCAGGTATATTGGTACAGGCCAAACGTAAAAAAATTATCAAGGCTGTCCGGCCACAGTTGGAAAAGCTCTCCGATTCAGGCTATTACCTCGATCAACGGCTTCTACAGACCACTCTGCACCTTGCCGGGGAAGTCTAACGTTAGGCTCCCCCCCGTTAAAGCCCATCGCCATGAAAGAACGCATCTCGATGATCTTTATCGAATGCAGAAGCGGGTGTTCGTGTACCGGGACGCCGCAGCACTGAACAACTGCGTGGTATTGAAGGTGCTCGCGTTAAAAAAACTATCAGCTTCTGGCTTGTAGCTCTGGACGTGGAGCGGTATACCATAAATAAACAGTCTCGATTGATGCGGTTCGTACCTTCACCGCATCCTACGGACTTCTGTACCGGGCGCGGAGTGCACCTAAGCGCGTGATGCCGCAGAACCGTGGCACCAGAAGAACGAGTTACAACGCAGCGTGACATTGGCAGAAAAGGACCAGTTACCCACCACCTCCTGCGTCATCCATTGCCCTGTCAGCCGTTGCTTATAGTCAGCAACCGGGTGCTGCCGCACCGGAATAGCCGGTGGTGCACGGTGGCGCAGATGGGTTGAATGCTTAAAAGATAATCCTGAGGCATGGCCGCACCGGAATAGCCGGTGGTGTACGGTGGCGCAGCTACCTGGCCTGTATCGACTGTAGGTCCCGCCACCTATCCTCGAGGCCCCCTTGGTGGGCTTCCCAACACCGAGGCCACTGCAGAACCCGCTTTTTAGCATCCCCACGGCCACCCGCGACGGTGCATCCTGTCACTTGCCCTGATGGGCGCGCATGTAGGCGCGTAGCACGCCGTTGATGCGGGTCTGGTAGCGCTTGCCGGTGTGGCGGAAGTAGTTCAGCACGTCGGCGTCGAGGCGCAGCGTCACCTGCTTTTTGGTTTCCGGGATCAAGACACCGGGACGTGTCCATTTAGCATCGTCCGGGCTAGCCGAGATGTCGCTAAAATCGATGGGCCGGTCTTTCAGCGCGTCAAGTTGCGCCCGCTCATCCGCTTTCAGGGGCGTGTTCGGATCGATGGTGAACCTAACGGTTTTTCCAGTAGTTGCGTTGCTCATGGCGGTCGGCTTGTCGGGCGGAGATGATACGGAGGGTGTTATTGCGGAGGGTGTAGGTGAC
>CAJXGK010000421.1 GCA_913053815.1 uncultured Rhodanobacteraceae bacterium | reverse complement strand
GGGGGCGATCATCCCGGCCCTGGCCCCCGCCTCGATCGACATGTTGCAGATCGTCATGCGGCCTTCCATTGAGAGGTCTTCAATGGCTGGACCGCGGTATTCGATGACGTGGCCTGTAGCTCCTGCGGTCCCGATCTTGGCGATGATCGCGAGGATGAGATCCTTGGCTGTTACGCCAACCGGAAAATCTCCGTTCACAGTTATCGCCATCGACTTCGGCTTCTTCTGTTGCAATGTCTGAGTTGCGAGCACATGTTCCACTTCGGATGTGCCGATTCCGAACGCAAGTGCGCCGAACGCACCGTGCGTTGCAGTGTGCGAGTCGCCACATACGATCGTGGCTCCCGGCTGCGTGACACCCTGCTCAGGTCCGATGACGTGCACGATGCCCTGGCGGATGTCATCCATTTTGAATTCAGTGATGCCAAAATCCACACAGTTCTGATCCAGGGTTTCGACCTGCAAACGGGAAATCGGGTCTTCGATACCCAGGGCCCTGTCAGTGGTCGGTACATTATGATCTGGCGTTGCCAGTACGCTATCGGTACGCCAGGTTTTGCGTCCGGCCAGACGCAGGCCTTCAAATGCCTGCGGCGAAGTGACCTCGTGTACCAGATGCCGATCGATATACAACAAGCTGGTGCCGTCCTGTTCTTCACGGACAACGTGCTCGTCCCATAATTTGTCGTAAAGCGTTTTGCCTGCCATGACCCTGTTCCTGTTTTACTGTTTAGGTGATTTGCATAATAGACCCGAATCAGATATAACTCTAATTCATTATTTTCATGTTTATTATTACTTTTGGTAATGCTTATGGCCATACAAGTTACCGCAACAGTTTGTTTGCCCTCGTTCCCACGCTCTGCGTGGGAATGCAGACTGATACACGTTTCAGCTACGTATGGATTCCTACGCGGAGCGTGGGAACCAGGAAACCAGGCTGATTACTTAGTCCCCTCTCCCGGAGGGAGAGGGGGCACATACCAAGCGAGGAACACCATGGACATCGAAAACCTGCGCGCCTTCATCAGCGTAGCCGAAAATAGCTCGTTCTCACGCGCGGCCGAGCAGCTGTTCATCACCCAGCCGGCGGTCAGCAAGCGCATCGCAACGCTGGAACAACGCCTGGACACACGCCTGTTTGACCGCATCGGCCATCGTATCCAGCTCACCGATGGTGGCCGTATCCTGCTCACACGCGGCCGCCTGCTGATACAGGAAATGGAAGACATGCAACGCGAGGTTACCAGTCTTTCCGGAGAGGTCAGCGGTCGCCTGCAAATCGGCACCAGCCATCATATTGGCCTGCATCGCCTGCCACCGATCTTGCGCCAGTACCCGCACCAGTACCCCGATGTATCACTGGATATCCGTTTCATGGATTCTGAAGATGCCTGTAATGCCGTATTGCGAGGTGATCTTGAAATCGGCATCGTCACCCTGCCACCTGAAGGCCAGACCGAACTGCAGCACACATTAATATGGGACGACCCGCTGGCTTTCATTGTTGGCAACCATCACCCGTTGTGCAACAGCAAAAAGATCAGCCCGGCCAAACTGGCCAGCTACCCGGCGATCTTGCCCGCCACCGGCACCTACACCCGCGCAGTACTGGAGAAGGCCTTTGCACCCTTTCAGCCCGAGCTGAATGTCAGCATGTCCAGCAACTATCTTGAAACCATCAAAATGCTGGTCTCAGTCGGGCTGGGCTGGAGCGTGCTACCCAAAACCATGGTTGACCGGGAATTGCATAGCCTGAATGTGAGCGGCATCTGCTTAATGCGAGAGCTGGGGGTGGTCAGACACCCGGATCGCAGCCTCTCCAATGCCGCCAGCGCAATGCTGGATCTACTGCAGCACTGCGATAACTCATAATTTAATCAGGGAAACTGAATCAGAAACGGCTGGTAAGCGGCATATACAATCAAAGAACATTGGTTAAGCGACAAGCTATTTCCATGACCGTTGGCGGCAAGGACGCCGCCATTGAGGTGCCTCGACCCGAAGGGTGAGGTACGCATAATGAAGCCCAAAGGGATTCTATGCGTGACAAACGAAGCAATTTCTATTGTAAAACCATGCTCATCTGGAGATTGCATCGCTTTGCTCACAGCGCGTCATGGA
>CAJXGK010000420.1 GCA_913053815.1 uncultured Rhodanobacteraceae bacterium | reverse complement strand
CCCCCCGCTGATCGTGACGAATACCACCCCCGGCATGCCACTGGCCACAACCAGGGTCATCAAACCCACGAACATCAGCCGGGCCAGCCATGGCGAAGCCATCATGGCCATGCGTAGCTGGGCATGTTCGGTAGCCAGCTGCTGGGGGTGCAGCCGGTCCAGTGCGCCGGAAGCCAGCAGAATTCCACCGGTGAGCAGCAGCAGTAACAGTGGCGTCGCGGCGCGAAGACGCTTCACAGGGGGTAGACCTTTGAGCTGACCGGGTGATCGGGGAGGGCGGGTGTTGGGCAAGAGCCGCAGTGGCGATGAATTCCCATAACAATGATAGTCAGTACGTGGGGCCGTTGCGGGCAGCATAATCGCGCAACACCCCGCAGGCTTCCTGACGCAGCAGATCGTGATGGACGGTGATGCCACGACGCTCCAGTTCACCCCTCCAATCATCAGGAAGCGGCCCTTCATCAAAGCCGCTCAGAGCTTCGACATCCTCGGCTCGGGCTCCGATCAGCAGGGTGTCGATACCGGCCCAGATGCTCGCGCCATAGCATTGGCAACATGGTTGGGCGCTGCTGGCCAGAACGAAACTTAATTCGTTGAGCTGATTCAGACGATAACATTGCAAACGTTGCTGAGCGGTCATGATCGCCATGATCTCTGCGTGGGCAAGCGAACAATTCATCTGGATAACCCGATTGACCCCGACCCCGACCAGGCGGCCATCGGAGGTAAACACCGCGGCACCAAATGGACCCCCGCTACCGCGTTCGACATTGAGTCGGGCCAGCTCGACCGCCAGTTGCATCTGGGCGGTGTGGTCAGTGTAGCGGGCTTGCTCCAGTTCCATTTGTTGTAACCAGAACGGCAGCGTCAGATGAATCTGCCCGAGCAGCATGATCAGTACTCCGTAGTCGCCGAAATCAGGGCCGACCGGGTCTGGCCACATTGGGTTGAGGTCAGGGTGGCTCGGACCCATGCCAACCAAGAGAGGCCGGGGCTGCGGGTGCAGACGCTCAAGCACCCCCGGTCCAGGATGCTAGCCGGCAATGCGATGAGGCGACCCGGTGCGTTCATGGTGGGTTGATCGACAGACTCTAACCCTGCTGTCGGCGCGACCAGCTGTCCCGCAGGCTCAGGGTGCGGTTGAAAACAGGGGTCTTGGCACTGTGCTCGTAGCGATCGGCAACAAAATATCCCAGCCGTTCGAATTGGTAGTGCTGCTCGGCCTCCGCCGCCGCCAATGAGGGTTCGGCCCAGGCCTTGAGGATTTGTAGTGAATCGGGATTAAGATAGTCCCGATAACTTTTCCCCTCGTCGACCTGGTCGGGGTTAGCGATGTCGAACAGACGGTCGTAAAGTCGAATCTCAACCTCGATGGCATGCCGCACACTGACCCAATGAATGGTCCCCTTGACCTTACGGTTAGCGCCCGGCAGCCCAGGTCGAGTGTCGGCATCCAGCGTACAGTCCAGCTCAGTAACCCGGCCTGACGAATCCCTGATGAGAGCATTGCAGCGCACGATGCCGATACCGCGCAGCCGTACTTCACCCCCGGGCACTAGACGTCTGAAGCCCTTCGGCGGATTTTCCGAAAAATCCTCTTGTTCGATCCATAGCTCCTGAGCCACAGCAAGCTGACGCACGCCGCAGGAGGCATCCTTGGGATGATTGGGTAGTTGTAGGGTTTCCACCGCTTGATCTGGCCAATTACTCAACACCAGCTTGAGCGGATTGAGAACCACCAGGCGTCGTGGCGCATGAGTATCCAGGTCATCACGGACGCAGCTTTCGAGCAGGCCGAATTCGATCACACTGTTCTGCTTGGTAACGCCGATTCTCCGTATCAGATCCCGGATCGCAGCCGGGGTAAAACCACGTCGGCGCATGCCACAGAGCGTAGGCATGCGTGGATCATCCCAGCCGGTCACCAGATTGTCGCGGACCAGGGCCATCAGCTTGCGCTTGCTCAAAATTGTGTAGTCGATGTTCAAGCGGGCAAATTCGATTTGCCGGGGGGTGCTCGGTGGTAGCCATTGGCCTTTTTCGTGCAAGGGTTCGGTCAGTGACGGGTCGCCAGGCAGATCGAGCTGCTGTAAAAACCAGTCATACAGCGGCCGGTGATCCTCAAACTCCAACGTGCACAGGG
>CAJXGK010000419.1 GCA_913053815.1 uncultured Rhodanobacteraceae bacterium | reverse complement strand
CCTGCTTATGATTCTCCTGTGCGCCACCGGCGCAGGAAGTAAACCGGATGTATCCAAACCCCTGCGGCGATCCATCCGTCAAGTAGGTTAATTCATCGATAATGAGTGCCGTCTCAATAGGACCGGCGGAGGGTCTTGCAAGCGGTTGACCACAAAATCCCCTAGCCTATCTGGTACCGCAGACGCCACACCCTGGCACCTCGCCCCTATTGCTATTGCCAGCGACGCGTTCACCGAGTGGGTGGAAAATGCTCGGGTAAGGTTACTGACAATTCCAGAACGTCCTGGCCCCCTTCGTGGTCCAGCTCAATGTGGACGGCTTCGATGTCGACTTGGGTGTATTTCATAATCACCGTCAGCAGCTCGCTTCGAAGCAGGGGCAGGTAGTCCGGCCCTCCCCGGCCATTACGTTCCTGGGCGACGATGATGCGCAGTCGATCTTTAGCCACAGATGCTGAGTTTCTAGGCTTAGAGTGGAGAAAATCGAGCAGTCCCATGTCAGCCTCCAAATACGCGTTTGAGCAAACCCTTTTTGGGAACATCCAGAAAACGCATGGGTCGTTCTTCGCCAAACAGACGAGCGACGAGGTCCTCATAGGCCAGACCGGCCTGGGAATCCGGGTTGTGGATCACCGGAATACCCTGGTTGGATGAAGTCAAAACGCTGTCGTGTTCCGGTATGACTCCAAGAATGGACAGTCCCAGAATTTCTTCAATATCCTCCAGGCTGAGCATATCGCCCCCGGCAACCTTCTCCGGTTGGTAGCGGGTGACCACCACATGGGCCGGCACGCCCCCATCGCCACGTTCTCCGTGACGGGTCGTGCTTGAGAGCAGGCCGAGAATACGATCAGAATCGCGTACGCTGGATACCTCGGGGTTCACCACAACGACGGCACGGTCGGCAAAATACATAGCCAAATGAGCCCCTCTCTCGATGCCGGCGGGTGAATCGCAGACTACGTAGTCAAAACCGTTCTGGCGCAATTCATCCAGTACCTGCTCCACCCCATCCTGGGTCAGTGCCTCCTTGTTACGCGTTTGTGAAGCGGCCAGGATGTACAGTGAATCCAGTCGTTTGTCCCGGATCAAAGCCTGCCGCAGCGTGGCATCCTTGTGGATGACATTGATGAAGTCGTAGACCACGCGGCGCTCACAGCCCATAATCAGGTCTAGGTTGCGAAGGCCGATATCAAAGTCGATGACCGCCACTTTGTGGTTGCGTTGGGCCAGGCCGGTGGCGAGTGAAGCGCTGGTCGTGGTTTTGCCAACGCCGCCTTTTCCGGATGTGACTACAATAATTTCGGTCAAGGGGCAATCTCCGCAGTCGAAGGGTGAGGGGTGTCAGCCGCTGGTCTGATTGGGCAAGATTATAGCGAGGGGAAGGGAAGGCAAGTCAGAATGGTCATGAATTTGCAGCGGATGGCGGTTCGTTTGACGGGTTATTTGGGATCATTCAGGCCGCTGATTCATCCCTAGCCTGGCACGGCTAGCGCTGGAGTTTGGCGACATGCAGTGTTTCCCCTTGCAACCAGCATTGTACCGACTGGCCTTCAAGTTCAGCAGGCATCCTTTCGAAGACCCGGTAGCAGCCGGCAATGGATACCAATTCGGCTCGGAATTCGCTGCTGTAGATGCGCGCACTGGTCAGTCCTTGGGCGCCTGCCAAGGCCCGCCCACGCAAGGCCCCGTAGACATGGATGGAACCGTCAGCAATGACCTCGGCACCATTCGCAACAGGGGCAGTCACGACCAGATCGGTGGCGCGAGCATACAATTGTTGGCCTGAACGCACCAGATGGGGGTGATGCCGGGTAGTGGAGGGGGTGGAGGTCGGCTCAAAGAGGTTGTCATCGGCGGTGCTGGGGGGAGCTTCGCTATTCTGGGCCAGTGAGTGCAGCGCCTCGGAAGTGTGTTGGTAGGCCTCACGAAATCCAGCTAGTACGGGCAAATTCAGAGAGTGTGCCAAAGCTTCAGTGGCCGGGGTACCAGAGGCTAAAGCGACCGGCCGCATTCCGGCATGGCGGATGGCTACAAGCAGGGTTTGGGCAGTAGGGGTATCAAGCACTTCACTGATATGCCCGAGATCTAGGATCACTGCAGTGTGTTTGAGCAGCTGGGGGGCCTTGTTGACGCGCTCCAGTAACTCCTCC
>CAJXGK010000418.1 GCA_913053815.1 uncultured Rhodanobacteraceae bacterium | reverse complement strand
AGAAAGCAGAGCCCCACGCTGGGGGAATGCCCATACTCAGCCCCGCGGCGGCTGTTCAGCCACCGGCTCCGCCTGCCGCCGAAGTTCATCCAGGGTTACCGGATGATGCGGATGCATGGGAGCGAATTGTCAAGCAAGCCGGCCTGCGTGGTGCGGTGGGTCAGTTGGCTCAGCAAGCAGTCTTGCTTGGCCGTGAGGGGAGTACCCTGATGCTTGCTCTCGCCCCGGAAAATATGACCCTAGCTGTTTCGCCACTGGATACCCAGCTCGAACAGCAGTTGGGTAAATTGTTTGGCAAGCCGGTGCGGGTACACTGCGTTGCTGAGGATGCTAGTGAAGCGCCCGCTGCCCGTGCCGAACGCGTCAGTCAGGCGGCACAAAAAGTGGCGGCCGATGCTTTGCAAAATGATCCCCTGGTGCAGGATATGCAGAAACGGTTGGGTGCCAGCGTGATCCCCGAATCCATTCGACCCCTGGAGACTTGAAAATGAAAGCCCAAATTGCCCAGATGATGCAACAGGCCCAACGCATGCAAGAGGAAATGAAGCGCGCGCAGGAGGAACTGGCCAATATGGAGGTCACCGGCAGCGCAGGAGGTGACATGGTCAGCATAGTCATGAGTGGCCGACACGAAGTACGTAGCGTGAAGATTGATCGAACGGTATTCGCCAATGATCCCGAGATGGCCGAGGATCTGGTGGCAGCGGCATTCAATGATGCGGTTAATAAGGTTGCGCAAGCCAGCCAGCAACGCCTGGGCGGGTTATCCTCAGGTTTGGAACTCCCCCCAGGCATGAAATTGCCTTTCTGAGTACGCAGGTTGACATGATCCGTATCCCAGCACCGGTGGGTTCGGTTGCCTATGGTGTCGATCCCGTGGAGTGTTCATGAGTGCTGTTCCCAAGTCACTCGAAGCCCTGCTCGAAGCTCTGCGTTGTTTACCAGGTGTCGGCGCCAAGAGTGCGCAACGGATGGCATATCACCTGTTGGAACGCAATCGTGACGGAGCCCGACGTTTGTCTGGGGCTCTAGGTACAGCGATGGAGCGGATCGGTAACTGTCGCCGCTGCCGCAATTTCAGTGAGGAGGCGCTGTGTAGCCTGTGTGCGAGCGGAGCGCGTGACGAACACTTGCTCTGCATAGTTGAGACGCCGAGTGATCTGGCCATCATCGAGCAGGCAACCGGATACCGGGGGCTCTATTTCGTTCTACTTGGGCATTTATCGCCGCTGGATGGCATGGGTCCAGCCGAACTGGGGTTGGATCTGTTGCAGCAGCGCTTGGAAGAAGAGAAAATTCTGGAACTTATCATTGCTACCAATCCCACTGTCGAAGGTGAGGTAACGGCTCATTATATCGCCGGGATAGGCCGGGATGCAGGAGTGCGAGCGACCCGCTTAGCCCACGGCGTACCGATTGGCGGTGAACTAGAGTTCATCGACCGCAGTACGTTGGCGCATGCCTTTGGCGGTCGCCAGGCCATAGACTGAACAATATCGATTGAATCGAGAGGTCAATATGAGCGATACCCTGTTTGCCAAGATTATCCGTCGCGAGATTCCTGCCGATATCGTCTATGAAGATGATGATATCCTGGCGTTTCGGGATATCGCTCCTAAAGCTCCGCTACATGTGTTGTTCATCCCCAAGAAGCCGATCCGTAATCTGGATGCGGCGGTAGCGGATGATGGCGAACTTCTGGGCCGTCTAGTGCTGGCGGCCGCAGCGTATGCGCGGCAGGAAGGTTTTGCCGAGCAGGGCTATCGTTGTGTTTTCAATACCAATGCCGATGGCGGGCAGACCGTATTCCACCTACACCTGCACCTGCTTGCCGGTCGCTCCTTGCACTGGCCGCCAGGCTGAGTGACCGCACTATGGGAAGCCACCAGTACCAATCACGCCGCGCTGAACATTTGAATTCCGGGTACTGAATGGTGAGGCAAACACATGATGGGTAAGCCAGCAACAGTCCAGGAGGCGCCCTTATTTCTGGTGATACCGCTCTGCGGTGTCACCCATCTGCAGGCACTCTGCGCCAAGAAATTGAGCCGCAGTACCCCATGTTGGGGAATAGGGCAATCACTGCGACAAAGACACGAAATTTCCGCGCCGGGGCGGCGTCAGGATGGAATCCGGGTGGGTGATCGAACCGGGCAGGATG
>CAJXGK010000417.1 GCA_913053815.1 uncultured Rhodanobacteraceae bacterium | reverse complement strand
CGAAATACTCGATGCGGGTGGATCGGGGTTTTTGTTTCTGGCTCCGACCTCGATATCCATGATCACTTTTCGCGACTTTGCTTTGCGCCGCGGCGGCCAACTACTGCTATCCGGTATGGATGCCACCTTGCATGCCGGCTGGAAAGTTGGCGTGGTTGGACGCAACGGCTGCGGCAAATCCAGCCTGTTTGCCGTATTGAAAGGCGAGCACGAAGCGGACGCAGGCCAGCTTGGGTTACCCACCCGACTGCAGCTCGCCTCGGTAGCCCAGGAGACCCCAGCCCTGCCTGATCCGCTTATCGACTACGTGCTAGGCGGTGACGTTGAGGTGGCAGCGGCTCTGGTCGAGGCAACCAGAGCTCAGACCTCGGACGATCCCCATGCTCTGGCCAATGCCCATATTCACCTCGAAGCCTTGCACGGCTATGACGCCCGAGCCCGAGCCGGCCGTTTGCTGCACGGTCTCGGCTTTGCCGCAGATACGCATCAGCGTGCCGTCGCCGACTTTTCGGGTGGCTGGCGGGTACGGCTGAACCTGGCCCGAGCCCTGATGGCGCCGTCCGATCTGCTGCTGCTCGACGAGCCGACCAACCACCTTGATCTCGACACCGTGGTCTGGCTGGAAACTTGGCTGCGTGCGTATTCGGGAACTCTGTTGGTCATCTCCCATGACCGCGATTTTCTGGATGGTATCTGCACCCGGATTCTGCATCTGCACGAGGGTCGCGCCCGTCTGTACAGCGGCAACTACAGTGCCTTTGAGCAACTCCGTGCCGAGCAGCTTCGCCAGCAGCAGATCACCTTCGAAAAAGAACAGTTGGAACGTGCCCATTTACAGTCTTTCGTCGACCGTTTTCGCGCCAAGGCCACCAAGGCCAAGCAGGCCCAGTCACGACTGAAACGCCTGGAAAAACTTGCCGGCACCGAAGCTGTGCGGGCCGAGCGCAACCTGCATTTCCAGTTTGCTGAACCGCAACGCGTGCCCACCAGTCTACTCAAGCTCGAAGCGGGTGTGGCCGGCTATGACGGCACCCCTATTCTGAATAGCCTGTGCTTGCACCTGGAAGCCGGAGACCGCATCGGCCTACTCGGACCGAACGGCGCGGGTAAATCTACCTTGGTCAAGACCCTGGTGCAGGAGCTGCCGCTGCTGGCCGGCAGCTGCCAGGTTCACAAGGATCTACGCATCGGTTACTTCGCCCAACACACCGTCGAGAGTCTGCGCGACGGAGCCAGCCCTTTAGATCACCTTGCCGAACGGGCTCCCCGTACAAGTGCGCAAGAACTACGCAGCTGGCTGGGTAATTGGGGCTTTGTAGGAGACCGTGTCTTTGCCCCGGTGGAAAGTTTCTCCGGTGGCGAACGGGCCCGGCTGGCCCTGGCGCTGATTGCCTGGGAACGGCCCAATCTGCTGTTGCTCGACGAGCCGACCAACCACTTGGACCTGGACATGCGCGAGGCACTGGTCGATGCTCTGAATGACTTTCCCGGCGCCCTGGTACTGGTCTCCCATGATCGCCACCTGCTGGGCCTAGTCTGCGAGCGTTTCTGGCACGCTGCCAACGGCCGCATTACCCCGTATGAGGGTGATCTTGACGACTACGCCCGCTGGCTACGTAACCGGGATACCCATCCCGGCACCGACAAATCGGAATCGACTGCCACCACCAATCCACGGCAACGCCGCCGGGCTGCCGCCGCGCGTCGACAACGGTTGCAACCATTGCGTAAGCGCCTGCAGACGATCGAGAAACGGCTGGCCGAACTCGCTACCGCCTTGCAGCACACCGAAGCGCGTCTGGCTAATGCCTCCCTCTACATTGACCAACCCGCCACAGCCATTGAGCTCGGCCAGTTGCAGGCTCACCAACACCACGAACATGACGCCTTGGAAACCGAATGGCTGGAACTCCACGAGCAAATCGAGTCGCTAGCGGATTGATCGCCATGGAAAGTAATCTTGATGGATGCGGTTCGCACCTCACCACATCCTACGGGTTACGCGGGAATGATGGGAAGGGTGCGGGTCCCACAAAACATTCCGTCATCCCAGGTACCCCCAAAGTCTCGTCATCCAGGGGGCCCCCAAAGTCTCGTCATCCCGGGTGCCCCAAAAGTCTCGTCATCCCGGGCAACGACCCGGGATCCAGGGAGCGGTCATCGTTA
>CAJXGK010000416.1 GCA_913053815.1 uncultured Rhodanobacteraceae bacterium | reverse complement strand
TTTAGATTCCCCATTTGGGGGGCCTCCGCGAGGAATACGGCCCCCTGAAGGTTGTTAGTGATAATTAATTCGATTGCACACATTCAGGTTGTCCGATGCGCCTTGATGGACATCAGAGCCGTCGAGCACAAACAAATAATTCGGCTATAATCTGGAAGATAGAACACGTGCAAATAGTGTGGATTCAGGCAGTGTCTGAGCTAAAGGGCGTCAATGCCTGTACAGCTGGAGGAAATAAAGGAGTCAAGTGATGCATAGCCTGAAAAGCAATAAGATCTGCATGCCACCCATAATAGTTATTGTGTTGTTCGGCGCCCCGGTGGAGGCTGGATGGTTGGACGACGTGACGAAGAATATTGAGACCATTAAGAAAACTGTTGAGGACACCATTGGAATCAAGAAAGACGAGGGAGAGAAAAGTCGTACTGAACCTCAACACTCTCAACGACCGGTTAACCAGAAGAATGCCCCCCGTTACGATCCGACCTGGGTCCGGGAATTTCAACAGCGCCTGACCAACTTGGGCTTCAACCCTGGCCCGGTAGACGGTGACTTCGGTGGCAAGACCCGGGATGCTATCAAGGCATTTGAGCGGTCGAGAAATCTGGCGGTGACCGGTCTGCCAACACCCGGCGTGATGGGTATTCTGCGGGAACAGAGCCAGACGGTCGCAACGAGTCGATCTACCGGCGCCAGCAGTTCTGCGGGTCAAAGCTCTGGTGGGTATTCCGAGAGTACGCGTTCGGTAACGCAAGGTGGGAGTGGCAATTGGTCGAATGTTCAGAACACGGGCGGAAACAGCCCATCCACCATGCAGAAATCGGGTAGTGGTAACGTTGCACAGCCACCAGCAGGTGGTCTCATCGCACCTGCGCCGGGCGGTGGGCAGACTACGTCCGGAGGTAGCGAGGCGAGGGCACGACTACTCACCAGGGATAATGCCGCAATCGGTGCCATAGCATGGTTTGATCCATTTGCGCCAAGCGGGTCGTTGGGATCAAGCGGGATCTCCATCGGAATGGAATACTCAGATGCTGTATCAGTGCTTATTGCCAGTGGCTATCAGGAGAAACGTCAGTGCTATTTCACTCGTCGAGATGCTAAGGGAAGCTTGCTTATCAGGCTTTCTACAAAGCGATCTGCGAAAAACGGGCGTAAATGCCAGGGAGGGCTCACGATAAGTGTGATCTCCTACGAGTCCAAGCCCCCTAAGGGAATGCACGTGCCTTCCGCCCCGGACATGTTTGATCGCTTTAAAGAACAATTTGGTGAGGAGGAGGCAAATTGTACACTAAATGGTCCAGCCGCTAATTGCTGGTGGAGACCCCCATCTGCATTGCCACTCGTTAAAGAAAGCAGAATGACTTACTTTACGGATTCCGGTTACCTTCGCGTTTCGTTAAACGCTGTTGACGATCTGGAGTCACGTATGCGGCCGTCATCACCGACAGCCGAGGCCGCCAAAGCCGGGATTGGTCAACGCAGTGACAAGAGCACCTCGCAGGGCAACGGCATGATTGCGCCCGCCGTGGGGGGTGGACTCGTTGCACCTGCTCCGGGTGGTGGCCGGATTTCCGCTGTAACGCGCGAGTCAAGAATACAACGGCCCGTCGATGCCGCTCCCGCAACCAGTTTCCAAACGTCGTTCGATCCATTGGCCCCGGGCGGGATTGCTATCGGGATGGCACATTCTGATGCTGACTTGAAGCTCACTGCCAGCGGTTATGAGAAATCAACCGGCATGTGCGATTTCCGCGCTCGTGAGGGTGAAAGTGTAACGTATATCAGGCTTCGTGTAGGCAAGAATAATAGGTGTTTGGCTGGGCTTTCGGTAAGTTTCATCAATTACCAGCATCAAGGCAATGATATAAAGGATGCGCCAACGGACATCGTCGACCGCCTGAACACGCGGGTTGGTGCAGCGGCGAATTGCAAAGCGGTTACTGACAAGGTCGCCATTTGCGAGTGGGAGTTCCCGCCTGCTGCACCACTCGTAAAAAAAATATCGCTGCAATACCAGACAGGAAAACTTACGCTTGTATCGGAGGCTGTCGGCGATCTGGAAGCACGGCTTGCTTCCGGGTCGAAGGATGAGCCTCCGCTGCTTGGCGATACCATCGATCCGTTGGAGCCCGAAGGAATTGCCATTGGCATGGCGGTGTGGCAGGTG
>CAJXGK010000415.1 GCA_913053815.1 uncultured Rhodanobacteraceae bacterium | reverse complement strand
CCGCCGATCTGCTGCCCGTCACCGAGGAGCGGGTCGAGTGGCCGGATGATGGCCGGGGGCGACGTGCGTTGCGCGCCCTGCTGGTTCCGGCTTCCTCACTTAAGGGGGCGCTGGCGCATCGGTTTGCCTTCCATGCCAACCGCCACGAAAAGCGTTGGGCGAAGTCTGTGTTCACTTCTGACCCCGATTCCGAAAAAAGTGGGGAGAACGAGCCGCCGGCATGTCCAGAGGTCGAGGCCTTGTTCGGCATGGTCAAGGGCAGGGAAGATGGCCGGGCCGGATGCTTCTATATCGACGATACCTTTATCCCCATCGACCAGGACAGGCTTGCCATGCTGATGCACAACGCCATTGACCGCTTCACCGGCGGCGTGCGCGACCGCGTGCTCTACAGCGAAGCGAGCCTCTACAAGGGCAAGATCAAGGTACCCATTACCCTCGACCTGGTCCGCTTGCAGCGAACCGGAGAACTGAAGCCCGTGCGCCGGGCGCTCAAGGCCGCCCTGGAAGACCTGTGCCAGGGTCGGCTCGCACTGGGTTCGCGGACCACCACCGGCAACGGGTTTTTTACTGGCAGTATCGAAGGGAAGTTGGGCGATTGGTTGAAAGGTGCGATGAACAACAAGATAGGGGCTGCCTGATGGATACACTCGAAGCCTATAACTCGATTGCAGAGACGGAAAAACTGCCTAAGATGAAACGCGGCGGTTTGGATATAAACACTGACAGCCTCCAGGATCCTGATGAGATCTGGAGGCGGATTGGGGAACTTAATCCCACTCAGGGTTGGCTGCTGTTCCAGTCTCATCAGACAGTGTTCCATGACGGTTTGCCGGCGCCACATGATGTATGGGGTATGTTGCTGGCCTGCGAGGCGATAGACGCGGAAGGGGTCTCTTTGGCCCTGGAGCAGGATGGCACCGGCGGCTGGCGTCTGACCCGGTATCGGCATGAGGCGGAGGGCGACATGCTGATTGATGAGCCGACTTTTCTTGCCCACGACCCGAAGTCGGGCAGTTTGTGTTACCGGCGCTACTGGCGGCAAGACACCGAGCAAGGGTATGTGCAGGCCGTAGCCTGTTTCATCGGATTCGAGTGAGAGGGGCACACCATGGCAAAGCAATCTCAAGGGGGTCAACATCAACAGAGCGGCAGAGGGTCTGGGGGTGGGCATCATCGAGGTTCGGAGCCCATCTCCGCACCTTATAATTTCGTACCCCTGTCCTCCTGGGTCCATATCCCCAAATGGGGTCCGCAAGTCTCCCACGACCTGCCTTTTGAGAACGGGTGCTCGGGCGAGATTGCCTACACCCTCGTTGCGCAAAGTCCCTTGCTGGTGGGTGGAGAGCAGGACAAGACCGGCACGCCCGGCGAAGTGCGGCCTTTCAAGACGCCGGGGAAAGATGGGTGTTACGCTGTCCCCGGCTCCAGTCTCAAGGGTATGATCCGCGCCGTGGTCGAAGTCGCTGGTTTCGGGCGCATGCGGATGGTGGATGATGCACGCCCTAGTCTGCGCGATATCATCGGCAAACATGTAGCAAACTCTTATACCGCGAAGGTGCGCGACAAGATTAAGACCGGCTTCATGCGCCAACGGCATGATGGCGGGCCAGAGATTGTCCCCTGTGCCATGACCCGCCTTGATCACCGTAAACTCGAGTCTGCCCTGGGTGTTCCATCGCCGATTTTTCGCGCTCGAACCGGTGTCGCTGACAAGTATCAGACCTGGCGTAAGCACTGCCAGAATAAAAAATGGGATCCGAGCGAACTCAAGTTTTCTGTTCAAGATAATGAGGCCGGATCTCTGGGTGAGGGTGACCTAGTTGGAATACCTGTGTTCACAGGGCAAATCAGCGATAGCACGAAACCGAAAGGAAAACGGCGCGACTTCGTTTTCTACGATTCGCGCCCGGAGGATACCGTTGCCGTTGACGATGCCGAATGGCGGGATTTTCTGTTGATCCATGGTGAGGAGGACGGCAATCGCAGTATGGCCTGGCCGGGCCACTGGCGGCACACCTACCGTGCGGGCGGCGAGGTGCCGGTGTTTTACTTGCAGAAATTCAACAAACAAGTGATGTGACGTATAGAATTTATGATTGGGATAGACAGGATAGTAAAGGTAATTATAGAGACCTACATACGGAAGAAGCTTTGGATGCATTAGAATT
>CAJXGK010000414.1 GCA_913053815.1 uncultured Rhodanobacteraceae bacterium | reverse complement strand
ACTATATTGTTCCAGATTGTTAATATGCTTTGCATCCGATCCCAGTGACTGTGCTAATATTTGTGAGGTTGCCTCTGCAATCATGCGGCTCCAGGTGGGAGCACCTGCCTGATCGTTTACAATTTTTAACTCATCACGCTCTTGTGCCAGTTGCAGCATGGTTAACATGAAATTCTTGCCCCTTGCGCCATATACCCAGCTTGTTCGCAGAATGATATAAGGGATGTCGGTTGCTGCTAATACTTTTTCACCGGCTAGTTTGCTTTTCCCATAAACGTTGATAGGATTTGGTTCATCCTGTTCGGTATAGGCTGTTGTCTTGTTGCCATCGAATACATAGTCGGTCGATACCTGCACCAGGCGAACAGCATGGGCCGCACACAACCCGGCCAGTTGCGTAGGCCCCTCGGCATTGATGGCATACGCGCTTTCGCGGTCGGATTCCGCCGGGTCTACGGCGGTATAAGCCGCCGTGTTGATGATGCAATCCAGAGGCGTATCCCGCATTATTACCGCTTGCATTTTCTCCGGCGCGGTCAAGTCGAAGTCGGCTTCCTCGGGGATGAGAAGTTGGACCTCGGCGGGAACGGTTTCCAGCAGTGAACGGGCGAGCTGGCCCTTGCCGCCGGTAATGAGAACTTTCATGCGAATTTCGGGCAGGTATCGAAAGTCAGCCCGGCCCGATCCTTGTCGTTCAGCATAATGTCCGCGGCGGGCAAGGGCCAGTCGATATTCAGCGCCGGATCGTTCCAGAGCAGTGTCTGTTCCGCTTCCGGCGACCAGAACTCGGTAACCTTGTAAATGAAATCTGCCCGTTCCGAAAGCGTCAGAAAACCGTGGGCAAATCCCGCCGGCACCCACAGCATCTCATGCTTGTGCGCATCGAGCCTGAAACCTTCCCAGAGGCCGAACGTATCCGACTCTTGGCGCAAATCGACCAGTACATCGAACACCTCGCCCACCGCCACGCGCACCAACTTGGCTTGCGCGTGCGGGTTCTGGTAATGCAGCCCGCGCAGGATGCCGCAGGTCGAGCGGCTGTGGTTTTCCTGCACGAAGTTCGCACCGATACCGGCCGCTCCGAATTTTTGCCGTTGCCAGGTCTCCATGAAGAACCCGCGCGCATCCGTGAACACGCGTGGACGGATAAGCATGACATCCCGCAGTTGCGTGTGCTCGAATTGCATCAGCAACCGTCCTCGGCCAGGCGCAACAGATACCGGCCGTAGGTGGTTTTCACTAGCGGTTTTGCCAACGCACACAACTGGTTGCGGTCGATAAAACCGCTGCGAA
The DNA here is from genome assembly GCA_913053815.1 of uncultured Rhodanobacteraceae bacterium. Taxonomy (GTDB): domain Bacteria; phylum Pseudomonadota; class Gammaproteobacteria; order Xanthomonadales; family Rhodanobacteraceae; genus Metallibacterium. Next base: position 884 of record CAJXGK010000414.1, on the reverse strand, counting down.
AGGCAATTTCCTCGGGACAGGCTATCAACAGGCCCTGCCGGTTCTGAATGGCCTCGATGTAATTGGCCGCCTGTAACAGGGCATCGTGGGTACCGGTATCCAGCCAGGCGATACCGCGCCCGAGCGGCGCCACATTCAACTCGCCGCGTTCCATGTAAACGCGATTGACGTCGGTAATTTCAAGCTCCCCGCGGGCCGAGGGGGTGACGCGACGGGCGATGTCCACCACCTCGTTATCGTAAAAATACAGGCCCGTGACCGCGTAACTGGAACGTGGAAGAACGGGTTTTTCCTCGATCGAGACAGCGCGACCTTCAGCGTCGAAAGCGACCACGCCATAACGCTCGGGATCGCGTACCCAGTAGGAAAACACGGTGGCCCCCCGCTCGCGTTCGGTTGCCCGCCGCAGGTGATCATCCAGTCCGCCTCCATAAAACAGGTTATCGCCCAGCACCAACGCCACCGGTGCATCGCCGATGAACGTTGCGCCGATCAGGAAGGCCTGGGCGAGCCCGTCGGGACTCGGTTGTTCGGCATATTGGAGCACCAGGCCCCACTGCGAACCATCGCCCAGCATGCGCTGGAAGGAGGGTAAATCCTGCGGCGTGGAAATGATGAGGATTTCACGGATACCCGCCTGCATGAGCGTGGCCAGCGGGTAGTAGACCAGTGGCTTGTCGTACACGGGCAGCAATTGCTTGCTCGCGCCCCGCGTAATCGGATACAGGCGCGTCCCCGAACCGCCCGCGAGAATGATGCCCTTGCGTGTAGTAGTCAAATGCCGCCCCTGCGCCGTGTAACTTTCGTATTTTACATGGCGGGGCAACAACCGTCGCTAACCGGTCAGCCTCCCATCAAGCCGGCACTTGCAGCGCGGCCCAAAC
>CAJXGK010000413.1 GCA_913053815.1 uncultured Rhodanobacteraceae bacterium | reverse complement strand
GTCTCGTCGCTCACTCCGCGAGGCCTTGCACTCGGCCCGCTCGTGACGGTTTTGAAAGGTTCCCTCAAGCATCCAGATTTGGGTTTTCAACATCAAGAAATCACTGTGGCGCCATTCATATAGGGCTGCAATACCTCGGGTAGGTTGATGGAGCCGTCGGCGTTCTGATAGTTTTCCAGCACCGCCACCAGAGCCCGGCCTACGGCAACCCCAGAACCGTTGAGAGTGTGCACCAGTTCGGGCTTGCCGCTGTCAGGGTTGCGCCAGCGGGCCTGCATACGACGAGCTTGGAAATCACCGCAATTCGAGCAGGAACTGATTTCCCGATAGGTGTTCTGAGAAGGTAGCCAGACTTCAAGGTCATAGGTCTTGCGTGCTGCAAAACCCATATCGCCAGTGCACAGCAATATCTTGCGGTATGGCAAACCCAAGCGCTGCAACACGGTTTCTGCGGCCGTCGTCATGCGCTCATGTTCGGCTGAAGATTCATCAGGACGGGTAATGCTCACCAGTTCGACTTTCTCAAACTGGTGCTGGCGGATCATGCCGCGTACATCCTTGCCATAAGAACCGGCTTCAGCACGGAAGCACGGCGTGTGTGCAGTCATCCGCAACGGCAACTCTCCGGCAGCAACGATACACTCGCGCACCAGGTTGGTGAGCGAGACTTCTGCCGTGGGAATCAGGTAACGACGCGACTCCCCGATGTGCGTCGCGAACAAGTCTTCCTCGAACTTAGGCAGCTGCCCGGTACCCTGCATGGATTCGGTGTTGACCAGCAACGGCACATTGCATTCAAGGTAATCGTGCTCGTGGGTATGCAGATCCAGCATGAATTGCGCCAGCGCCCGGTGCAGATGGGCCATCTGTCCACGTAGCACCGTAAACCGGGCACCGGCAAGCCGGGCTCCGGCCTCACCGTCAAGCCAGCCGTGACGTTCGCCGAGTTCGACATGATCGTGAACCTGAAAATCGAAGCTCCGTGGTTCGCCCCAGTGGGAAAGCTCAAGGTTTTCGCTCTCGTCCTTGCCCTCCGGAACATCGGAATCCGGAAGATTAGGGAATATTAGAAATAGCTCGGTGAGTTGCGCCTGGATTCCGGCGAATTCCTGCTCGCTGACCTTGATCTGCTCACCCAAGCCGGCCACTTCAGCCAGTAGGTCACTCGCATTCTCCCCCCGTGCCTTGGCCTGACCAATGGCCTTGGAGTGGGTCTTGCGCAGATTCTGCAATGCCTGGGTATGAGTTTGCAGACTCTTGCGGCGCTGTTCCAACCGCTGGTATTCATCCGTATCGAGGATAAATGTGCGACGAGCCAGTTGTCCGGCTACTTCTTCAAGGTGCGTACGCAATAGATTGGGATCAAGCATGGGAATTCCTCGGTACAAGCCGTCATTATCCCTGCTCAGGAGTTTTGCGGGCAATCCTCAAAAATTCGCACCCGGGGCTTCCAGGACGGACGGGCCGCCGAGAGATCATGAAGCCGGGCCCTTGCCGGTCGGCTGGCGAGCCCGCCGGCGCAGCGTTACGAGGGTTTGCAGGCGCTCCTTGATCTTCGCTTCCAAACCACGATTGACGGGCCGGTAATAATGTTCGCCATCCAAGGCATCCGGCATACATTGCTGATCCAATGCCACGCCTTCCTGCAAGTCATGGTCGTATTGGTAGCCCTTGGAATAGCCCAGTTCCTTCATCAACTTCGTCGGCGCATTACGCAAGTGCATGGGCACCTCAAGTGTGCCGGTTTCGCGTACCCGGCGGCGGACTGCAGCGTAGGCCTTGTAGAGTGCATTGCTCTTGGCAGCGATAGCGAGATACACGACCGCTTGCGCCAGGGCCAGCTCACCTTCAGGGCTGCCCAAGCGCTCGTAGGTATCCCAGGCATTTAAAGTCAGTGTCAAAGCCCGCGGATCGGCCAGTCCAATGTCTTCACTGGCCATGCGGGTCAGGCGGCGAGCCAGGTACAGCGGATCGCAACCGCCATCGAGCATGCGGGTGAACCAGTACAGAGCAGCATCCGGGTCGGAACTGCGTACCGATTTATGTAAGGCGGAGATCTGGTCATAGAACTGTTCCCCACCCTTGTCGAAACGTCGCTGTCGATCGGCCAGCATCTGGGCCAGAGTGTCCGCGCCGATATACCCATCATCAGCCAGTTCAGCACTCGGCGGCCGGTC
>CAJXGK010000412.1 GCA_913053815.1 uncultured Rhodanobacteraceae bacterium | reverse complement strand
GGATCTACTGAGCAAGATAAGCGCGAGATCATCGGGAGCCACTGTACTTGCCTATTATGTGCAAGACCCTGAACGATATGGCATTTGCCGCTTTGGAAAAGACGGAGAGCCCATTGAATTAAAGGAAAAACCGACCGAGTTTGTGTCAAACTGGGCCATTACCGGCCTGTATTTTTATGACGGCCGCGCCAGCGAGTTTGCCGCCTCCCTGCAGCCCTCGTCACGGGGTGAACTGGAAATTACCGATCTCAACCGCTGTTACCTGAATGACGGCACGCTGATGCTGGAGAAACTCGGCCGTGGTTACGCCTGGCTGGATACCGGCACCCCTGAATCCCTGGTCGAGGCTGCCAACTTCATCAGCACCATCGAGAACCGTCAGGGTCTCAAAGTCTGCTGTCCGGAGGAAATTGCCTACCAACAGGGCTGGATCGACGGCCGGCAACTCGAACAACTTGCTGCACCCATGGCCAAGACCGGCTACGGTCGTTATCTACTGCAACGGGCCAGCCACTCGCGAGATTTCTGATGAAGCGTATCGATACCGATCTGGCCGGCGTTTACGTCATCGAACCACAAGTGTTTGGCGATACGCGGGGCTTCTTTTTTGAAAGCCATCATCGAGATAAATTTGCTCAGCTTGGATTGAACCCGGAGTTCGTGCAGACCAATGTCTCGCGTTCGGCCCATGGGGTGCTGCGCGGTTTACACTATCAATGGGGTAACCCCCAGGGCAAGCTGGTTGCGGTGCTGGAAGGTGCCGTCTGGGATGTGGCCGTGGATATCCGCCGCAACTCGCCGCAGTTCGGGCGCTGGACTGCCGCCGAGCTATCCGCTGAGAATCACCGTCTGCTGTGGATTTCCGAGGGCTTCGCCCATGGCTTTTGTGTGCTTTCCGACTTTGCGACATTCATGTACCAGTGCACCACACTCTATGATCCGGAAACCGATGCGGGTATTCGCTGGAATGACCCGGATCTGGCTATTACCTGGCCGATTACCGAACCCTTGCTTTCGGCCAAGGATCGCCAAACCCCGTTTCTAGCCGATGTGCCTATGGATCGCTTGCCCTATATCCGCCGATGAATATCCTGCTGCTCGGTGCCAATGGCCAGGTTGGTTTTGAACTACTGCGAAGCCTGGCGCCGCTGGGAAAGGTCCACGCGGCGACCCGTAATGGTCTGCTGGCCGGACACTTTCCTTGCCTAGGTGTCGATCTGGGTGAACCCTCGTCTGTGACCTCGCTGCTGCAGCAACTACGACCCGAGCTGATCGTCAATGCGGCGGCCTACACAGCGGTGGACCGGGCCGAACAGGAACCGGAGCTGGCCCATCGCATCAATGCCGAAGCGGTCGGCGAACTCGGGGCTTGGGCGGCTGCACAAAACGTACCGATCCTGCATTACTCTACCGACTATGTTTTCCCCGGCAACGGTACCGAACCCTGGCGAGAAGATGACCCGACCGCCCCCTTGGGCGTCTATGGCCGCAGCAAGCTGGCGGGTGAGCAACAACTTCGCACCAGCGGCGCCCGGCACCTGATTCTGCGTACCGCCTGGGTCTACGCTTCGCGCGGACACAATTTTCTACGCACTATGCTGCGTTTGTGCGGCGAGCGAAACGAGCTGCGCATCGTGGACGACCAGATAGGCAGCCCTACCCCGGCTCGGCTGATCGCCGCAGTCAGCGCGCAATTATTGGGACGGATGCAGGAAGGAGATGGCTTCACGAAAAGTGCCTCCTGGGGCACCTTTCATCTAACCAGTAGCGGGGCCACCAGCTGGTGTGGCTTTGCCCGCGCTATCGTGATGCGGGCCGAACGCGCCGGACTGATCGAGCGGTCTCCCAAGATTATTGCCATTCGCAGCGAGGATTACCCGACTCCTGCACAACGCCCGGCCCACTCGATTCTCGATACCCAGCGCCTGTGTGAAACCTTCGGCCTACAGCTACCTGACTGGTCAACGGGGTTGGACTTGGTGCTGAGTGAAATCGCCGCCCGCTGAAGAGTCGGGTCCGGCCTAGCACCGCGTCGTAACCCGTAGGCAACAAAGTGAAATCCAGGAACACTGTTTGGGGCAATGTTCCCGGTGACACCGCAGAAGCGGTGTCACCGGGGTAAAAGAGTCGTCATCCCGGGCGTAGGCCCAGGATCCAGCTCGTGGTCGTTGAAAAGCT
>CAJXGK010000411.1 GCA_913053815.1 uncultured Rhodanobacteraceae bacterium | reverse complement strand
AACGATAAAGAGCGAAAAAATGGACCGATTTTCCATTGCCGCAGTTGCTGCTTCCCAAGTCCGACAGGCTCCTAGGTCAATCCAAGCGACCCAGATCCTGTATCAGCCTACTGGGACGGTCAGTAAGTGTGCACGGTAAACCATGGGCCGGGTATCCGGTTTTCAGCCCCCCTCATGCACAGCGCAGAGTATTTTCCAATCCATCAATGAGTCTGAAGAGAGGGTGAAAGGGTTGTCTGTCATCATCCCAGGAATAGAGCGCCTGCAGATGGGCGATGAGTGACCCCGCAGAGTGTGGCACCATCCGAAAAAGGCGTGTTATCTCGGGCACCTCTTGTTCTCGTTATCCCGAGCATCGACCCGGGATCCATGGTGCGATCGTTACTTCGAGACCGGTGAGCATAGGCAAGATTATCAACAAAGATCGCCTGCCCACTACGTGGTCATGACTTTCTTCACTGGACTCCCGCCTACGCGGGCATGACGAAAAGGAGATATACGTACGTGGCTCCCTACTTGCATAGGAATTAAGAAAGGACATAGGCTGACAGTAGCCGTAATCCAAGGACTCGTGTATAATCAATATAGTACCTTGCACCGGCCCCCGAGCCTTCCCATTGGATCCTAATCATGGCGATGCCCTGCATCCCATCGATTCCTGCCGACCGGCCCGCCGCACGTACACGAACAGCCGCCCAGTGGGTCGCATTCGCTACATAGTTTGCTCGCAGCGCGGTTTTAGGGAACGCTCCGGGTCATCAAGGGAGCTTTTCTCCAATGACGTTCGAATCTCTCGGGCTGGCGCCCGTGCTGCTGCGTGCGCTCGACGCACTGGGCCATCACCAGCCCACTCCGATACAGGCCGCTGCCATCCCCCAGGCCATCCAGGGCCACGACCTGCGGGCCGCCGCGCAAACCGGTACCGGTAAGACCGGCGGTTTTGCGCTGCCACTGCTACACCGATTATTTACCACTACCGAAACCGGCCGGCGCCCGGCTCGTCACCCGCGAGCACTCATCATCACCCCTACCCGCGAATTGGCTGCCCAGGTCCACGAGCACCTACGCGCCTATGCGCAATACCTGCCTTTGCGTAGCACCACCATCTTCGGCGGTGTCGGCATAGGTAACCAGCTCAAGACCCTGGCTCGTGGCGTGGACGTACTGGTCGCCACACCAGGTCGGCTGCTCGATCACCTGGACCGGGGTTCGGTCAACCTTGCGTATGTGGAAATCTTGGTGCTGGATGAAGCTGACCGGATGCTCGACATGGGCTTTCTACCGGCTTTGAAGCGGATTATGGCTAGCGTGCCGCGGACTCGACAGACCTTACTGTTTTCAGCGACGTTTCCACCCGCCATCAAGGTTCTGGCCCAGCAGTTCATGCGCGATCCTGTAGATATCCAGATCGCTCGCCCCAATGCTGTAGCGACAACGGTCAGCCATCGCATCCATCCCGTCGATGGTCCACGCAAACGCGAGCTGCTGCTACATCTGCTGGCTGAAGACAGCCGTCGACAGGCACTGATATTCAGCCGTACCAAACATGGTTCGGACAAACTCTGTAAACATCTCGCTAATGCCGGCTTCCGCGCCGCCGCTATCCACGGCAACAAGAGTCAAAACCAGCGCACCCGGGCTCTGGCTGACTTCAAGAACGGCAAAATTACGATTCTGGTTGCCACCGATATTGCCGCCCGTGGCCTTGATATCAAACAGTTACCCGTGGTCATCAATCACGATTTGCCCCAGGTCGCTGAGGACTATGTACACCGTATCGGTCGTACCGGTCGCGCCGGCGCCGACGGCCTGGCCATCTCACTGGTCAGCCACGAGGAAGCCAGCCAGTTACGCGACATCGTTCGGCTCCTCAAACAGGAGATCAGCATCGAGCCGGTCGTGGGCTTCGAGCCCTCGCATCCGCTGCGTCTAACTGCCGCCCCTAGCCGTCCCGGTAAATCGGGAACCCGCTGGCAACGCCCCGCCACCGCTGAGCCGACCCAGTATCGCCGTCGCCGCCATCCACAACCCCCAGCAGCTAAGTTCAAACGCAAATAGTTATGAACCGACTCGACCCGGATCCGGCGATGTGGTGCTGTCCTGCGTGTACGTCAGACCGAACACCGCATCGGTCATCCACCGCCGGAACGATTCGTTGTCCATGAACTGCCTGAACAGCTCC
>CAJXGK010000410.1 GCA_913053815.1 uncultured Rhodanobacteraceae bacterium | reverse complement strand
CGCCCGATCAATGATCAGTGGGTCGTCGGCTTCGGGGTCTCCGCACCGTTCGGCTTTAAAACCCAGTACAACCCTGGCTGGATGGGCCGTTACAATGCCATCAAATCTGACCTCAAATCTGTCGATGCGACGTTTTCGGTTTCCTATAAGGTCACCGAGCAGCTGGCTTTGGGGGCCAGCCTGATTGCTCAGCGGACCAGTGTCGACTTGACCAATGCCGTAGACTTCGGCGCAATCCTGTCTAACCCCGCTACATTCAATTTAGCGCCGGCCTTCTTGCCCCAATCTGCTGATGGCTATGCGCGGATCAAGGGCCATAATTGGAAATGGGGCTGGCAGGTAGGGGCTTCGTGGAAGCCGACTGCTGTGGATACCTTTGGCATTCTTTATCATGCCAAGATTCATCACGTCATTCATGGACAGGCTACTTTCAGCGTACCTTCGCAAGTACAGGGGGTCTTCACCCAGGCCCATTTACCCTTGTTCCAGAACACGGCCGGTACCGCTAATTATTCCACCCCGGCCTATATCAATTTGAGTTACTGGCGGAAAATGAGTGACCGTCTGAGTTTGGGTGTAGAGGCAGACTGGACCCAGTGGTCAAGCTTCAAAACGCTCACCGTGAACTTCGCTAATCCCTACCAGCCACCCAGCTCCGAGGTATATGACTGGCGTGACTCTCACTACCTATCCGTGGGTGGTGACTACAAGCTCAGCAAGCAGTTGACGCTGAGCGCCGGCGTGGCCATAGACAGCACGCCAACCTACACGTTGACACGGTCTCCCAGGGTGCCTGATGCCAGCCGTCGCTGGATAAGTTTCGGTCTGACCTATAAGCCGTTGGATAATTTCAAGATGAGCCTGGGTTATGCGCATTTGTTCGTCAACGATGCGAACGTGAATATTGCCAGCGCCACTCAGGACCGGTTAACCGGTTATTACCAGAACAGTGCTGATCTATTGGCCTTCTCGAGTACCTATCGCTTCTGAGTAGTGACCCGTAACAGCTTGACCAGTGACCCCGTGCCGCGATGTGGCACGGGGTTTTGGGGTTACTTGGGTAGCCGCCATAAGTTGCTTTGCTACGCTACAGATACCGAAAGCGCTGATGTTGCTGTCCCTTCGTTGCCATGGCCGCTGGGTAAACGCTTCCCGCTCAGCGAGCAGACCGGAAATGGTTGTCCAGGATATGGTGGTGTGTCCAGTACCTGCTTCAGCCATCGCTGAGAGTGAGCAGCGAGGCATTGCCGCCGGCAGCGGTAGTGTTGATCGTCAGTACCCGCTCGGTCGCGAAACGGGCCAGGTAATGCGGCCCGCCGGCCTTCGGCCCGGTACCCGATAGCCCTTCACCCCCAAAGGGTTGTACGCCGACAACAGCGCCGATCTGGTTGCGGTTGACATAGCAATTGCCGGCATGTATGCCGCGGCGGATCCGCTCGACGGTGGTATCGATGCGGCTGTGAATTCCCAGCGTCAATCCATAGCCTGTGGCATTGATATCGGCGATGACCTGGTCAAGTTGCTGGGATTTCCAGCGCACCACATGCAATATTGGGCCAAAGACTTCACGCTTGAGTAAGTCGATAGAGGAAATCTCATACGCACGCGGTGCGAAAAAGTGGCCGTGAGCGCAGCTTCCATCCAGTGTTGCCTGGGCCAGTAGTGTCGCTTCGCGATCCATGCGTTCGGCATGGGCCTTAAGGAGGGCAAGGGCATCGGCGTCAATCACCGGACCGACATCGGTCGATAGTAGGCAAGGGTTGCCTACCTTCAGTTCCGCCATGGCCCCGCTGAGCATCTTGATAACCTTGTCGGCCACATCGTCCTGCACGAACAGCACCCGAGCGGCGGAACAGCGCTGGCCGGCCGAATCGAAGGCTGAAGCAAGTACGTCTTTGACCAGCTGCTCGGGTAGAGCTGAGGAGTCGGCAAGCATGGCATTCTGGCCACCGGTTTCGGCGATCAGCGTGGCGATAGGTGCTTGCCGTGCCGCCAAAGCCCGATTGATGGCCCAAGCCGTTTCAGTACTGCCGGTGAAGGCCACCCCGCTGACCCGTGGATCGCCGGTCAAGGCGGCACCGACGGTGTGGCCGTCACCGGGCAGGAACTGCAGGAGCGGCTCGGGAAGATGTAGAACCGTATTTTCTTGGGGCGTAGCCAAGCGGTAAGGCACTGGGTTTTGATCTCAGCA
>CAJXGK010000409.1 GCA_913053815.1 uncultured Rhodanobacteraceae bacterium | reverse complement strand
CGCTTCGCCAGTGATCCATCTCGAGCTGCCATTGGCGAGTGCGGTACGGCCATCGAGACTCATGGCCAGCTTGATGCGTACCCAGGGTCGAGCGTGTTCGACACGCATAAAAAAGCCGCGATTGAGTTCGCGTGCAGCGGTGCGCAATAAGCCCGTTTCAACTTTGATCCCGGCCTGGCGTAGACGCTCGAGGCCGCCACCCGTTTGCTGGGAAGGATCTGCGGCGGCTACCACCACGCGGGTAATGCCGGCTTCGATCAAGGCGACGGTGCAGGGAGGGGTGCGACCATGCAAGCCACAGGGTTCGAGAGTTACATAGGCAGTTGCCCTACGGCAACGCTCGTCTGCCTCACGTATGGCCATGACCTCAGCATGCGCTTCGCCGGCACGTCGGTGCCAGCCGCTACCGACAACCTGCTCGGCGTGGGCGAGCACACAACCCACCCGCGGGTTGGGCTGGGTTGAATACAGACCACGCTCAGCCAGGCGCAGCGCATGAGCCATGTGCAGGTGATCCAGCGCCGACCAGATGGATAATCCGCAGTGGTCGTGGGTAGTCATGGTCAGAGTTGGGGTTTGCGGCGGGAACCGGTACTCATCACGATTTACGCTTGGGGTAGTCTTCGAACAGAGGCGGTTGTCTATTTTCTAGCCCGGGCAGCTCGCGTTCCAGTCGCTCGATTTCCTCGCGAAAGGCCTGCACGTCCTCGAAACGCCGATACACCGAGGCAAAACGGACATAAGCGACCTGGTCGAGCCGCTTCAGTTCATGCATGACCAGTTCCCCTACCCGCAACGAAGGGATTTCTCGTTCGCCCCCTTTGCGAATCTCGTGGATCACCACACGTACCGCGGTTTCGACCGCCTCACTGTTAACCGGACGTTTCTGCAGGGCGCGATCGAAGCTCACCCGCAACTTGTCGGCATCGAAAGGTTCGCGGCGACCATTATTCTTGATCACCGGCGGCAGGCTCAGTTCGGCAAGCTCGAAAGTGGTGAAACGCTCACTGCATTGTGGGCACTCACGGCGGCGGCGCACGCTGCTACCGTCTTCGGTTAAGCGTGAATCGATAACCCGGGTGTCTTCGAACTGGCAGAAGGGGCAATGCATGGGATGGTAGTCGGCAGAGACTGACTTATTCGTACACTGGAAAATGTCGGCACTGGGCCTCGACCTGGCGACTTATGCTAGCGATGCGCGCGGTGTTATCGGGAGCATCAAGAATATCGCAGATCCAGTTCGCCAACTCCACGCAATCGGCCTCGCGATAGCCGCGAGTGGTCACCGCCGGGGTGCCCAGGCGTAGCCCCGAGGTCACAAAGGGAGAGCGTGGATCGTTGGGCACGGCATTCTTGTTCACAGTGATGTGGGCGGCACCCAATGCGGCCTCGGCCTCCTTGCCGGTAATCTCTCGGCCGATCAGATCGACCAGGAAAAGATGGTTTTCGGTCCCTCCAGAGACCACCTTGTAGCCGCGTTCGATGCAAGTATTGGCCATGGCCTGGGCATTTTTTACCACTTGCTGCTGGTAGCTGGCAAAGTCCGGCTGCAAGGCCTCCTTGAAGGCCACCGCTTTGGCCGCGATAACATGCATCAACGGTCCTCCCTGGATACCGGGAAAGACAATAGACTGCAGTTTCTTGCGTAAATCCTGATCTGCGCCTTGCGCCAAAATAATACCGCCACGGGGGCCGCGCAGGGTCTTGTGGGTGGTTGAGGTCACTACGTGGGCGTAGGGTAAAGGACTTGGATAGACGCCTGCGGCAATCAATCCGGCAACATGGGCCATATCTACGAACAGGTAGGCATCAATGGCATCAGCAATCTGTCGGAAACGCGCCCAGTCCAATATCTGTGAATAGGCCGAAAACCCGGCCACGATCAGCTTCGGATGGTGTTCGTGGGCCAGGCGTTCGACCTCGTCATAGTCAATCAGACCGTCGTCGTTGACGCCATATTGCACGGCGTTGAATACCTTGCCACTGAGATTGGGTTTGGCCCCATGGGTAAGATGGCCGCCGTCGGCCAGACTCATGCCGAGAAGGGTATCACCGGGTTTGAGCAAGGCGAAATACACCGCCTGATTGGCCTGTGAACCTGAATGCGGCTGCACATTGGCATAATCGCAAGCGAATAATTTGCAGACTCGTTCGATGGCCAGGTGCTCGGCCACGTCAACGTATTCACAGCCG
>CAJXGK010000408.1 GCA_913053815.1 uncultured Rhodanobacteraceae bacterium | reverse complement strand
AGATCCATGGCCAGCACGAACAGCAGACACTGCTTGCTCGTGAACCACAACAAACTTTGCTTGATGCCTATATGCGGCAGCCACAGCCGCTTGAACAAGTGCGTCAATTGAGCCAACGTTGGCAGAAGTTAAAAAAAGAAATTCGGGGGCTCGGTGGTAGCCAGGGTCGACAGGAACGCATGGAGTTACTTGAGTATGAGATAGATGAACTGCAACACTGGACCCTTACCCCGGAGTCCTATGCGGAACTTGACGCCCGCCACAAACAATTATCCAATATTGGTCAACTGCTTGAAGGTGTGAATCGATTGCGAATGCAACTCGACGCTGAAGCAGGCCCCCGCCAAGTGCTGACCCAGGCGGCCCACGAACTGGGCCAGCTGGGCCAGCTCGACTCTCGCCTGCTCGCCGTTGCCGATCTGGCTACCACGGCCAACATTCAGCTCGATGAAATGCTTGCCAGCTTACGCCAATATGCCGAGACCCAAGATCTGGACCCCGAAACTCTGGCCGAAGCGGATAACCATCTGAGCCATCTGCACACTTTGTCACGCCGCTATCGCTTGCATCCTTCCGAATTGGGCGCGCGTCTCGAGTCTCTGCGTAGCGAATATGAGACGCTGCAGAAAGCCGGTTCACGGCTGACCGAAATGGAACGGCAATGCACTCAACTGGAACAACAATACGATCTCGCCGCCAAGGCCTTGGGAGAATTCCGCCAGCAAGCTGCACATCAACTTAGTCAGACCATCACAGCAACCATGGCCGAACTGGGCATGGCAGGGGGGCGGTTTGCAGTGCGCTTTGCTCCAAGCGGTGGTGAGGACCCGGACCCACGCGGCCGTGAGCGAGTCGAATTCGAGGTCAGTGTCAATCCCGGTCAGCCCCTACGTCCCTTGCGCAAGGTGGCCTCGGGAGGTGAGCTGGCTCGTATCAGCTTGGCCATGGAAATAGCCTTGCTCGGACTCGACCCGGTCGCCTGCATGGTATTCGACGAAATCGATAGTGGCATCGGTGGGGCGATAGCTGAAGTGGTGGGGCGCAGACTGCGGCAACTCGGTACCACCCGCCAAGTCTTGTGTGTCACCCATCTGCCCCAGGTAGCCGCCCAGGGTCATGCCCATCTGAGCGTACACAAACAAAGTGACGGAACCCAGACATCAACCACCGTATTACCACTCGACACAACAGGACGTACCGAAGAACTGGCCCGGATGCTGGGCGGGTTGCGCATCACCCAGGCGACCCGAGTCCATGCCGGGCAAATGCTGGAGCAGGCTCAATCCGGCTGACCGTTCACTCAATCGGCTATCAGCCCACGTTCCCTGGCCAAACGGAATAAGTCAAATTCCGAACCCGCCCCCAGTTTGCCAAGTACACTGGCACGATGGATGTAGATGGTCTTCTGACCAATGCCCAGTTCGGCAGCAATCTGTTTGGGTGCCAAGCCCTGGGCAAGCAACAAAAACACCTCACGTTCCCGGGAGGTAAGTCGAGTCATCGGATCAGACATATCATCGCAGTCACAGCGCCGCCGCCGGGCAATATCGGAACTTAAGAACTTCTGCCCATTGAGTATCGCACGCAAGCCTTCAATCAATTCCTCCGGGGCCGCATTTTTGGACACATAGCCGCGAGCCCCACGGCGCATTGCTTCACCAACGTAGGCATCGACATCATGCATGCTCAGGATCACGATGTACTGCTGTGGCCGAAGACTCAACAGGTGCTCTAATAACGGCAATCCCCCTCCATTCGGTAGCGACAGATCAAGCACTACCAAATCAGGGCATTGATCAACCACGATGTCCAAGGCCTGGTCAGCGTCACCGCATTCGGCAACGACTTCCAGACCTGGTTCGGCCTCAATCAGGCGTTTAAAGCCCTCGCGAACAATGGCGTGGTCTTCAACCAGAACGATTCGAGCCATCACTCACTCCGTCACTCGCCATCTTCACAAGTTTGCCTGAAAAATACCGTAACAAGCCATCTAGGTCGTTCCGGACTGTACCATCCTTCCACAATGCGTGACCGACTCACCACCCCCCTACGCGCCCCAGCTCTGAGTCTCGCCTACGGCCTACTCTGGATGGGGCTGTATTTGATTTCGCAAACGTACTGGTTTCTACCGGCGGGATTGCGCTTTGGCACCTTTCTGCTGGCTCCACGCAAGTTATGGCCCTGGCTCATTGGTGCGGAAT
>CAJXGK010000407.1 GCA_913053815.1 uncultured Rhodanobacteraceae bacterium | reverse complement strand
AATTATGGTTCAGTACACTAGTGTAGTGCGTCATTCTGTTTGGAGCTTAATTGGCGGTTAGCGCGGATGACCTTCTGCAGGATGTCGCGGGCGCTCTTGGTCCAGATGAACGGCTTGGGATGGGTATTGTGCAGAGCGATGTACTCATCGATGGCCTCGATCAACTCCGCCACGCTGGTGAACACCCCACGGCGTAGCCGCTCGGTGGTGATGTCGCGAAAGAAGCGCTCAACCCTGTTCAGCCACGAGGCCGAGGTAGGGGTGAAGTGCATGATGAATCGCGGGTGCTTATCCAGCCACTTTCGCACGACGGGGTGTTTGTGGGTGGCATAGTTATCGGCGATCAGGTGCAGCGTCTTGTCCTTGGGGGTCTCGCGCTCGATCTGGCGCAGAAACTTCAACCACTCGGTGTGGCGGTGGTGCTGTTGGCACTGGGCGATAAGCTGGCCATCGAGCACGTTGAGGGCGGCAAACAACGTGGTCGTGCCATGGCGTTTGTAGTCGTGGGTCATGGTGGCCGCGCGCCCCTTCTTCAGGGGCAACCCGGGCTGGGTACGATCCAGTGCCTGGATTTGGCTCTTCTCGTCGCAGCTCAAGACCAGTGCCTGCTCGGGCGGGTTCAAGTACAGACCTACGATATCCTCGAGTTTTTCGACAAAATGCGGATCTCGCGAAACCTTGAAGGTTTCAATACGATGCGGCTTCAAGCCGTTGGCACGCCACACCCGTTGCACCGTCGAGGCGCTGACCCCGGCCCGCTGCGCCATGCGCCGCGAACTCCAATGCGTGGCCTGCTCGGGGGTGCTCTGGGTGGTCAGGCGCACGATGCGCTGCGCATCCACCACCCGGCGCCGCCCACCCCGTGGCAAGTCCCGCTCAATGCCGCTCAGGGCTTCGCGCGCATAGCGCTCACGCCAACGTCCGACCTGAATCCGCCCCACTCCCATTTGCTCGGCAATCCGGCGGTTGGTATAGCCCGCCGCCGCCAACAGCACAATGCGCGCGCGGCGCGCCAGGCGCACACTCACGGTATTCGATCGCGCCAACCTCTTCAACTCCTTCTCCTCTTCCTGCGTCAACTCAATCCTTGGGGCAACCCGCATAACATGTACCTTCCGTCATTGCTGTCCCGTTAACTTTCACAGCAATGCCAACTGATTAATTGCGATCTGTTGGTTACCGGGGGGATCGCCTCGCAGCAGGGCCATCAGGTCACGTTTTTCAAACAGATTGAGATGCAACAAGCGCAATATCTGCTGTAAGCTTTTCTGCAGCTTCGACTGGAATTTGATGAAGGCCAGGAGCAGATAAACACACAGGGCAATCCAGATCTGGGTCATGAGTGCATTCTTGCTGGTACCGATAAAGGATTTGATCTTCAGGTTCTGTTTGATCCACTTGAAGAACAACTCCACCTGCCAGCGTGCCTTGTAGATATCGGCAATGGTCTTGGCAGCCAGCTTGAAGTTATTGGTCAGAAAAACATAGTGCTTGTCGGTTTGCGGATCACGATAGCCGATACGGCGCAATGGGATAGGACATTTCTGTGCCGTCTGGGTGCCGGTGAACTCGATGCTCTGATCACTGCTCAGCCCCTTCTCCGCCAAGACCGCACGGCGTTCTATAACACGGATTTTGGCGTTGGACTTCAGACGGGTGACAAAGAATATTCCCTTTTCCGTCAATTGGTTGTACCAGCCGTAGTCGTTGTAGCCCCGGTCTATGGCCACAATACTGCCCTTGGGAAATTTCAGCGTACGACCCACACTAACATCACCGACCTTGCCCTCCGTGACGGTGAGAAATTCAGGCAGATAACCCACATGGTTTAAACCGACATGAAGCTTTATGGCCCCCTTGGTGGTGCGGAAATCGGCCCACGGAAATACCGACAGGCACAGATCGATGGTCGAGGCGTCCAGAGAATAGAGCGGGTTTTTAAAGCGAAAATCATGGCCGGGGGCCATGCCCTGACACCGGCTCAGGAGTTTCCCGAATAGGGCCTCGTACAATCCGTAGGGCTTGCCGGCGTTGATTCGCGAAAGGTTGGAGCGAGAGAGCTGGGCACTGCCCAAGTGATAGAGACGATGCCCCTGGGCAGAGATATTCTCGACAATATCCCGCAAGCTGTTCCGTCCCGCCAGTTGGGCCATGGCTATCGTCACGAACTGCGACCAGCGCGATGCAGTGCGGAAAGAACGACCCGAATGATACCGGCCGGCAAG
>CAJXGK010000406.1 GCA_913053815.1 uncultured Rhodanobacteraceae bacterium | reverse complement strand
GATCGAAGGGCCAGCAGACCCCGGGCCAGTACAGGGAAAACTGCCGCCGTTGTGGCCAGTAAACGGCTGTATAGATAGTACCGAAACCGGCGGAGAAGGCCGTGGAATACAGAGGTGGCTTGAGAAAGGCGTTTATGAAACGCTCCTGAGGTTCCACATGCAGGGTGATCCGCTGCAGCAGATAGCGCTCCCGTTCCACAGTGGCTGTAAGCCGGGCGTGCTGAGTCCATTCGACCCGTTCCTGATGATTGGTCGCCACCGCGGCATTGCTGATCACCGCCGGCCTGTCCGGCGCCAGCACGGTTCGGGACTGCCGGGAGACGGCGCAGCATTCCATGGGGAGGGGCCTTGTGCGCGCTCGTGTGTTGTATTACGGTACGACACTTCGCCCACCGATAGTTCGATATAAATCGACTGAATTTCAACCCTGACCGCCCATGGATTTATGGCCGGTACTTGTTGCCATGGCACCGGGCACGCCATGGCAGATGGAAAAGGAGATAGTGTGTGAACAAGTTATCCCTGAGAACCGCGGCCATCGTTCTGGCGCTGATTGCGACACCTGCGTTGGCTGCGGGCGGCAATCATCATCACGGCATGAACAATTCCGGCGCCGCCAAGGTGCAGCCGCCGCTGCCCCAGCAATCCGTCACCCATGGCGTAGTGAACGTCGAAGGCAATCGCATCAATTACAAGGCGATTGCCGGCATCATGATCTTGAAAAACGACAAGGGCAAGCCCTATACCAGCATGTCCTATTTTGCCTATATCAAAAGTGGGGTAACCCACCATAGCGATCGCCCGATTACCTTTTTCTACAATGGCGGGCCGGGTTCGTCCACGGTGTGGTTGCACATGCTGGCCTTCGGGCCGAAGCTGGTCAAGGTGGGCAGCGGCACGTTGACCCCACCGGCACCGTACCGGATGGTGAACAACGACTACAGTCTGCTCGATGCCACCGACATGGTATTCGTCGATGCTCCCGGCACCGGCTTCGGCCGGGTGCTCGGCAAGGCTCAGGGCGGGGTGGGCACGCCCAAGGATGTGTACGGTATCGATCCCGATGCCAAGGCGTTTACGCGCTTTATTACCCAGTATCTTTCCCAACACAATCGTTGGAACTCACCCAAGTTCCTGTATGGCGAGAGCTACGGCACCACGCGTTCGGCCGTGCTGGCAGGCGATCTGGAGAAGAGAAGCGTGGGCTTGAACGGCGTGATATTGCAGTCTTCCATTCTGAACTTCGACCTCAGTGTGGACGATCCTCAGCGCAACCCCGGGGTGAATATCTCCTATGCAACGGGGCTGCCTAGCTATGCTGCAACGGCTTGGTACCACCACAAATTGCCTACCCAACCCAAGAATCTGAACAGCTTTCTGAAGCAGGTTGAGCAGTTTGCGATGACCGATTACCTCAAGGCGCTCAATGCGGGTAACCGGATCGATGCGGCCACCAAGCAGAAGGTTGCCGCGCAGATGCACGCCTACACCGGCCTGCCGATTGCCTATATCCTCAAGGCGAACCTCAAGGTAACCGGTGGACAATTTGCGCATGAGCTGCTCGGCGCCGGCGACGATGTAACGGGTCGCCTGGATTCCCGCTACAGTGGTCCGGCCATGGATCCAATGTCCGAATTCGCCTATTACGATCCACTGGATTCGGCGATTGATGCCCCCACCGTATCTGAATTCAACGCTTATGTGCGTAACACGCTCAACTTCGGCAAGAATCTGATCTATCGGCCCATGATCTACGGCTCGATGCACTGGAGCTGGAAACAAAAAGGGCGTTCGGGTACGCCGAATGTCATGAACAATCTGGCCCGGGCGATGAAGTTCAACCCGAACATGAAAGTATTGCTCACCGGCGGGTATTTCGATCTCGGCACGCCGTTCTACGCTGCCGAGTTCGAAATGCATCAACTTCCAATTCCCCCGAGTCTGCAGAAGAACATCAGCTACGCTTTCTTCAAGTCGGGGCATATGGTGTATTTGAATCCTGTCGCGCACAAGGGATTGCACGATGCGGTAGCGAAGTTTATCGAAGCTGACTACAGGCACTAGCGTTCGTGTGATGCGATAATGCAAAGAGGCTCCGTACGCAACATACGGAGCCTCTCTTTTGAACAGGTCGAATCGATTACATTCAAACAGGGCAGAAGTCATTGCCGTGGATCGTTACGCCAACGTCCCCACCATACAGCTTGCCCATCGCAGTCAGGCGATCG
>CAJXGK010000405.1 GCA_913053815.1 uncultured Rhodanobacteraceae bacterium | reverse complement strand
ATTCGCGAATTCCTACAACACCGCCGCTCCACCCCGGCACACCTACTCACTACCCCCGGCCCGGACGCCTCACAACGCGACTGGCTACTGCGCATGGCCTTGCGCGTGCCGGACCATGGAGTACGTACACCCTGGCGTCTGCTCATCCTCGAAGGCCCAGCCAAACTTGAATTTAGCAAGCAGCTCGCTGAGCTTGCCGTGATTCGCAATCCCAAATTCTCCGCAACGCGCCGGGAAAAAGAGCAGCAACGCTACCACTACGCACCGCTGGTCTTAGTGGTCATCGCCAGTCTTGATAAAACCGATTCCGCAATACCTGAGCAGGAGCAGATCCTTTCAACCGGCTGTGTCGCCTACAACCTTTTGTTGGCAGCCCAGGCGCTGGGCTTCGGGGCCCAATGGCTGACCGGGTGGGCGGCCTACGACCCTGAAGTCGCCAACCTACTGGGTCTGGACAGGCATGAAAGAGTGATCGGCTTTGTGCATATTGGCACGCCGAGCGCCGTGGTTGCCGAACGGACCCGCCCAGACCCGGCGACCAAGGTTCACGCATGGACCCCATAACTCAGCGTCCACCGGTCTTCCTGGTGGATGCCAGCATCTATATCTTCCGTGCCTGGTATGCTTTCCCGGATACCCTGCACGACAGCGAGGGCATGCCTGGCAATGCCACCTACGGTTTCGTGCTATTCCTTCTCAATCTGCTGGAAGAAACCCATGCCGGGCATATTATGCTGGCATTCGATGTGGCCCTCGCCGGCTGCTTCCGCAATATTTTATATCCGGCTTACAAGGCTAATCGTAATCCAACACCACCTGATCTGCTACGCCAGTTCGATACCTGTCGCAGCATCACTGAAACACTTGGCGTGGCCACTGTGGCCCATGCCAGCTATGAAGCAGACGACTTAATTGGCAGCACGGCCAATATGGTGCGAAGCCACGGTATGCGCGCCGTGGTAGTTTCCACTGACAAGGATTTTGGACAATTGCTACAACCTGGTGATGAACAATGGGACTATGCACGCGGTCGTCGCTGGGGACCCGAAGGGGTTCTGGAACGCCTTGGAGTACGTTGTGACCAGGTGATCGACTTCCTGGCCCTGGCCGGGGATGCCGCAGATAACATCCCTGGGGTCCCCGGCATCGGCGCCAAGACTTCTGCGGCGCTACTGCAGCACTTCGACAGCTTGGAAAATCTACTCGAACACCTGGACCAAATTCCTTCTATGCCAATACGCGGGGCCGCCGGGATCGCCCAACGACTGCATGAACATCGCGCCATTGCCTTACTCTCACAACGTCTGGCTACTATTGTCCTGGACGCCCCCGTACCTCAACATGTTGACGATCTACGCCGCGGTCCCGGTAATCCGCAAGCCCTGCAACACTGGTGCGAGTATCAGCGACTGGGACACGGCATCCGCCAGCGCTGTATGACCCAGATTGGAGTTAGGTGATGAGACAGCAACCCTGCCCCCTTATCCAAGTCAAGCGTCCTGATGATGCTGACGCGCCGGAACAGGTACTGCATCAGGGCCACTGGCTGAGTCTGAAACGCCGGGGTCGCTGGGAATATGCCGTACGCAACACCCCCGCCGGCGCAGTGGTAATCGTGGCCATGACGCCGCAGCGTCAAGTACTTTTCGTCGAACAATACCGGGTGCCGATCGGGGCTGCCACGATCGAAATGCCCGCGGGTCTGATCGGGGATCTGGTCGACGCGGCCGACGAGAATGTGTACGACAGTGCTCGCCGGGAACTCGAAGAAGAAACCGGCTATACCGCAGCCCGCTTCGAGCTGCTGGCTTCGGGCCCTTCCTCAGCTGGCATGAGTACGGAAATTATCCATTTTGTGCGGGCCAGAGAGTTGCGCAAAGTTGGTCCCGGAGGCGGCGATGCAACGGAAAATATCATCATCCACGAAATCCCTATCGACTCAGCGGTACAGTGGTTACAGGAGCGTCAGCGGCAAGGGATCCCCATCGACCCCAAACTCTATGCCGGTCTCTGGTGGCTGCAGCAGGATTGATCGGCAAACGATTAATGTAGGGCTTCGCGCGGTTTGAATCGTTTTGTGCAGAGACTGTTTTGCGTGGATAATTTTCCATAAGAAACGGCTCGTCGACCCCCGACGCCTGCTGCTCGGGTCTTGAGCCTTTAGGTCCTAGCGGGTCCTCTTCCTGCTGCGTCGTGGGGGTCGGTGCAATGTGAGACGGCAACCGTGGTC
>CAJXGK010000404.1 GCA_913053815.1 uncultured Rhodanobacteraceae bacterium | reverse complement strand
TGACGACCAGTTCAACATCGCTAACGAGGCCAATGGTGAGAAAGCGATCCTCGCCGTAGTCCTCGCGATTGTCGAAGCGATCAAGACGTGCCGGGTCGTAGAAGACGCGGGGGCCAACTGGAACGACACGCCGTGCTTCCTCAGGTTCGATGTGGCTTTGTCTTCGTCCCATTCAACGCTCAGGGTCATTGAGTGTGTTCGTCCATGGGTTCAGTTGACTACAATTTGTAGTTACAGTCAATCGCTGCCCCCACCGCTACTAGCGGCGACGCTTCCGGAGGGGCGCGGTCTTGATCGGACGCGGGTACACCCCCATCGGAGTGCAGGCGTGTACCTGACCGCATGAAGTGAGGGAGTGGTGGAACCTCGGCGGCGACCCCAAACGTGGCGAAAATAACCTGTCCGCCACGACTGCCCTTGGTCTTACGTTTTTTGCGGCTGTCGTTGGCCGCGATAATCAGAGCCTCGTGGATGATGTCGTGGACTACATTGCCTGATTCCGTGTTCCCCATGCTCGTGGGGATGAATCGTCACAGGAGGGCTGTCTGGTTGGGCTATCCATTTAGCCGTCGCGACGACTAAATTACCTGCGCAACCAACGCTGAGTTCTATTGCTCTATGGGAGACCCCTGGAACTGGGTCAGAGCACCTTACTGATTTTGGTTGGATGGTTTCTTGCCGCGTTAAAGGTAATGGGCTATGACTTGGTTTCGCCGTGGTTGATGCGGTTCGTACTCTCAGCCCATCCTTCCCAATTCTATGAACCCGATCTCTTTTCTTGGCGGTTGCCTTTATCACGCACCTCTGATTACATGGCGGTATGTCGCGCCTCGGTATATTCCTCACCGTTGCCCTGACGGCATTTGCTTTGAACGTGCCGTGGCCTGCCATGAGTGTCGGTAATGGCCGTAGTGCATGGTTGCTGCACGTGGATGGGGCCATCAGCCCCGCCATGGCTGATTACGTCGTGCATGGGCTGACCGCTG
This sequence comes from uncultured Rhodanobacteraceae bacterium, assembly GCA_913053815.1. Lineage (GTDB taxonomy): Bacteria > Pseudomonadota > Gammaproteobacteria > Xanthomonadales > Rhodanobacteraceae > Metallibacterium. The sequence goes on along the minus strand of CAJXGK010000404.1, from coordinate 1,257 downwards.
CCAAAAGTCGCCACGCTGAGCTGGTTATTCTGGAAATAAATACGCCCGGTGGGCTCAGCAGTGCGATGCGTACCATCATCATGGCGATCCTGGCTTCGCCTATTCCGGTGGTGTCATTTGTCGCTCCCAGTGGGGCGCGCGCTGCCAGTGCCGGTACCTATATTATGTATGCCAGCCCTATCGCCGCCATGGCCCCTGCCACCAATCTGGGTGCGGCTACGCCGGTGCAGTTAATGGGGGGCACTTCCGCCACTCCCGCCAAACCTAAGACGGCTGAAGAACGCAAGATATTGAATGATGCCGTGGCCTATATCCACGGGCTTGCCTTGAAGCACGGTCGCAACGCCATCTGGGCCGAGCAGGCTGTGCGTGATGCGGCCAGCCTGACCGCGGTGGCGGCTCTGCACCAGCACGTGGTTGATCTCATGGCCAACAACGTGCCCGATTTGCTGGCCAAGCTTGATGGGCGCAAGGTCAGCACCGAAGCCGGCATGGTGACGTTGCATACTGCCGGCATCACGGTGCAAGATTATCCACGTGGCTTGCGGGTGGACTTCCTGATGGCGCTCACCAACCCCACTGTGGCCTACATCCTGCTATTAATCGGTATCTTTGGTCTGCTGTTCGAGGGCTATAACCCCGGCGGCATAGTGCCGGGGGTGGTGGGGGTCATCGCTTTGCTGCTGGCTTTGTATGCCTTGCATATTCTGCCAGTGAATTTCTCCGGCCTGGCCCTCATCGTATTGGGCATCATCTTGTTTGTGACAGAAACCTTTGTACCGGCTTACGGTACCTTGAGCATCGGTGGTTTGGTGGCTTTCGTGATGGGATCTATTGTTCTCATGGATACCGGCGTGCCGGGTTATGGGGTATCGCGCGGGCTGATTGGTGGTATCAGTGTGGCTGCGGCACTGCTTATATCGGTTACGCTGTGGCTGGCTGTGCGGTCACAACGACGGCCGGTGGCTAGCGGGGCGGAAGAACTTTTGCAGGACACCGGCCACGCCTTAAGCGATTTCTCCACCGCTGGCAGCGGTACGGTGTACATTCATAGTGAAACCTGGAATGCCCGCAGCGACACTCCGATTCACGCCCGGCGGTGCGCGCCTCGTCCTCAATAGGAAGAGCAACCGATCAGGTATCAGCGAGCTTTTCATCCGTTGCATGCGCAAGGCCTAGCGTTCTTTCCAGAGTGTATTCATGGAGCATTGCCTCCATTCGTGTTTAGGGGAGCATCACAACTTTGCCACACTCCCC
>CAJXGK010000403.1 GCA_913053815.1 uncultured Rhodanobacteraceae bacterium | reverse complement strand
GATGATGCCTTTACGTTGCGTCATAGTGTTTTGTTCCTGTTGCAGTGGCTTCAGGCGGCGTTGGTACCCAAGCGTTCCAGGCGGTAGCTGCCGTCGAGAATACGTTGTACCCAAGTCTGATTCTGCAGGTACCAATCGACGGTCCGGGTGATGCCCGTCTGGAAAGAAACACTGGGCGCCCAGCCCAGTTCACGCTGCAGCTTGCTGGCATCGATGGCGTAGCGGAGGTCGTGCCCGGGACGGTCTTTGACGAAGCGGATCAGGGTTTCGCGAGGCTGTCCAGAAGGTAGAGGCTGACGCTCGTCCAGCAAGGCGCAGACCGTTTTCACCACGGTGATATTTTCAAGCTCGGCATTGCCACCGATGTTGTAAGTTTCGCCGATCCGACCCGCTTCGATGACCTTGAGGATCGCCGTGCAGTGGTCTTTGACGTACAGCCAGTCCCGTACATTACGGCCGTCGCCATACACCGGCAGAGGTTCACCGGCCAGGGCTTTCTGCAGGATCAGCGGAATCAGTTTTTCCGGAAATTGGAACGGCCCGTAGTTATTGGAACAGTTGGTGGTCAGGGTGGGCAGGCCGTAGGTATGCTGAAAGGCACGGACCAGATGATCCGCTGCCGCCTTGGAGGCGGAATAGGGCGAATTAGGGGCGTAAGGGGTGGTCTCACTGAAGCTTCCTGTTGGGCCGAGTGAGCCGTACACCTCGTCGGTGGAAACCTGCAGAAAGCGGAATCCGTCATGCTGGGCAGCAGACCGTGATTGCCAGTGATTGCGGGCGCCTTCAAGCAGCGCCAGCGTACCCATGACATTGGTTTCCAAAAAGGCAGCCGGAGCGTCGATGGAGCGATCCACATGCGATTCGGCGGCAAAATTCACCACCCCGTCCACCGCATGTTTGGCCAGCAAGTGGGCGACAAGTTCACGGTCGCCAATATCACCCTGAACAAAGATATGGCCGGGGTGCCGGTCGAGAATCGCAACCGTATCGGGATTGCCGGCGTAGGTTAGTTTGTCCAGGTTGATGATCCGGTCGATACCCCGAGTCAGGGCCTCCAGTACGAAATTGCTGCCGATAAAGCCCGCGCCACCGGTTACCAGGAGGGTTTTCATGGGTTGTGGATCCTTCCAAAAACGCTGACTTTATCATAAGGGGGCGGCTAGCCGGGGTCGTGAAAGACGAGCACAGCCGCCCATGGGGGGTGATCTTCAGCGGCTGCGTCCGACTCCTATCGGTAGGTGTTGTAAGTGGCGATAAGTTTCCGTTTCAAAACGCTGCGGATGTTGCAACCAGTCTTCAAACATTGCCGTGGCATCGTTGCCCCAGAAGTGTTCCTTGCCGACAGTAATGGTGGGTACCCCGAAGATACCGGTAGCGATGGCCTGCTCGGTATGCTGTTTCAGCCTACCTTTTACGGCGGGATCGTTGATGGCGCCTGCCACATTTTCGATACCCAGGCGTCGGCCTAATTCCGCCAGTTGTTCGGCTTTATCGCCCGCTAGACCCTGTTTCCAGAAATGCTCGAAGATCATCTGGATGGCATCCCAGCCACCCCCCGCGGCGAGCAGCAGGCGCAAGGCTGGAATGGGATTGAAGGGATGAGCAGGCGGGAAGCGCAATGGAATGCCGGCCTGCTCGGCTTGCCAGAGGATAAAACGGTAGGCAAAAGCCCGTTTGGACGGGACCTCCGTAGGGGCAATGTTGTGGTGGGCTTTGAGTGCAAAGCCGAGCACGATGGGAATCGGATGGAAGTGCACTCGCTGTTGCAGTTGGCGGATACGCGACAGTTGCATATAGGAAAAAGGTGAAACGAAATCGAAGTACCAGTTTGCTTGCATGATCAAAACAGCGTTCTGGGAGGGAATGCCGCGGGGCCACGGGTGCCACTACGTTAGCACTCCGGGTGGGACACGGCGATGGGAGCCTTGTCCAACATGAAATGAGTCTGGGGTGAGCAGAAGCGGGATCGGATTCCGTTTTGATCGGGCAACATATCGCCCCCCATGCAGGCCATCCAATGGGCTTGGCCCCGAGCCCTCACTGAAAGGCCACGGTAGAGGGTAAGCCTGTGCCCTTTCTCGTCATGCCCTCGTAGGCGGGAATCTAATGGAGGAGGGTATGACCACGGAGTGGGCATTCGTAGTTGTTGGATTGTCTTGTAGCCGACAGGCCATCTTGCAGCGAAGACGGCCCGTTGGATCCCGGGTCTACGCCCGGGATGACAAGACTAGGGCGCTGCGCTCTGTCCGG
>CAJXGK010000402.1 GCA_913053815.1 uncultured Rhodanobacteraceae bacterium | reverse complement strand
CGGGCAATCCTCCACAGGTGGAAAAAGCCAGGCAACTGTTCAAAGAGAAATTCTTCGATGACAACCGCTACCGACTGGGCAAGGTCGGCCGCTTCCGCATCAATCGAAAGTTTGGGCTCTCCATCCCTGCGTCGCTAAACGGCCTGACCGCGGCGGACTTCGTGGCCTGCCTGCTGGCGTGATGGCGTTGAGTCGGGTTCAGTCGTTCTCACGACCGAGGGAATCCTTGGAAAGGGGTATTCAGTTGCCTCAAGTAACTACGCCTGCCGATGCTCCGGGCCGTTTCTTATGTGTTTGATCAGGCGTTTGTACGGCGTGGGCTCGATGGCGACAGCTTGCTGAAGCAGGCGGTAGAACAGCTTGCCGCGCGAACGCGAACCACGGCGGTTGAAACGAAAGGTGAACTCGTCGAGGTAGTAGTCCAAGTGCTCGTGGCTGACGGCCCCCTGGTGCGTTCCCAGCAGCCAGCGTTTCAGCAACGACGTCACGCGATGCACTCGCGGCAGAAGCATGTGGGCCGGCTCCTGATCCCCGCTGAGGACTGTCACTTCGTGTTGGTGGCCTTTCATCTGCCCATATCCCTCCCAGCCATCGGTATGCACCACACTGCCAGGCTCGATACAGTCCCGGATGAAACGATGCAGATTGACTCGCGATGCATCATCGATGCGACGTAGGCGAATTCGGCCGATGCGTCTGCCATCTTCCTCTGCCGCGACGATCACCAAAGCCTTCTTCTCGGTCTGTCGACCGCGAACACCTTCCTCTGGGCCCCCAATGTACGTTTCATCCACCTCCACCCGGCCGCTGACCCGATCACGCCCAGGCCTGACCATCGCCCGACGCAACTTGTGTAGCCAGGTCCATGCTGTGTAGTACGTGGGCAGCCCGAGTATCCGTTGCAGGCCCAAGGCGCTCACCCCGTTCTTCTGTATAGTCACCCACCAGATCGTCTTGAACCAGAGCGTGAGCGGCTTCCGCGTGCGATGGAAAATCGTACCGGCGGTCAGGGACACTTGATACTGGCAGTTGGCGCATACCAGGAGGTGGCGATGGGTCGTCCAAGCTGCACGACCTTGGCAGCGTGGGCACACAAAACCATCCGGCCAACGCAACTTCATCAGATACTCTCGGCACGCCTCCTCACTGACGAACCGAGCGTCAAACTCCGGCAGATTGCGGGGATAATCTTCGTCCATCAAGCAATATGCTACGCCTCCAGGTAACTGGAGGCAACTGAATACCCCTTTTAGTACTACAACGCTAGAATGCTCTGAGGGGTTCGCGTAATGTCATTTCTTGAAAGACGTTATGATCGCTCGACACTGCTCGCCAATCAGCCGGTGCGCGGCCCACAGTCGGCCTCGTCACGAAATGGGTCTGGGCCAACGTCTGTCGTCCTTTACTCGACGCCGAGACCAACTGGCTCGCCAGTAGTTCTAGCGTTGTAGTAGTAGGATGGGTCATTGGACCCACGAGATATAGTCAAATGTTGTGGATCGGGTTTGATTAGGCGGCGATTTTCTTGACTCCGTCGACGAATGTTACGCCGTCGATTATGTCAGCCACGAGTGTTGAACCGTTCAACGCTCGCCACCTCCGGGATGCGTTGTCCATCAGTTTGAACACCATTGTCAAGCACGCAATCCGCGAGCCGGACCCCTTCGTCTTTCGATGCCGAAGCCGCACCGTCGCGAACGTCGATTCGATCGGATTCGTCGTACGAATGTGAATCCAGTGCTCGGCGGGGAAGTCGTAGAACGTCAGCAAGACGTCCCGGTCCTTCTTCAAACATTCCACCGCTGCCGGATACTTAGCCTCAAACATCTCGGCGAAGGCGTCGAAGGCCTTGTGCCCCTCGCCGCGCGTCGGGGCCATCCAAATCGCGTGCAACATGCTCTTGGCCTTGGTCTGGACACGCTTATGCATCTTGTCCAGCACATTGGCCATCTTGTGGACCCAGCATCGCTGCTCACGTGTGGTCGGATACACCTGCGGCAGCGCCTTCCAAAATCCCAGAGCACCGTCCGCAACAGCCAGCTTCGGGGCGATCACCAACCCCCGCTGCTTGCAATCCAGGAGAAGCTGAAGCCAGGACTGCTCGCTCTCGCGGAAGCCATCCACCACGGCGATCAGTTCCTTCTTGCCCTCCGCCGTGGCACCCATGAGCACCAGGATACACTGGCGATCTTCCTCCAGTCGAATGTTGAAATGCACGCCGTCGGCCCAGACATACGCATACTGTTTACCCTCC
>CAJXGK010000401.1 GCA_913053815.1 uncultured Rhodanobacteraceae bacterium | reverse complement strand
CTGAGTCAACCGCACCTCAGCAACTGCTGCCGAACTCACAAGATTGACTCCTCCCGGTCACTGTCCGGTAGATCAGCGCAGGGGGACAAACATCCAAGCTACCGTGTCCTTTAATAAGCCGATATGCCTCACCCCTATATACAGAGAGCAGGCCGCCCAAGTTCACTGGTTAACGGCCTATCCGCGGCGTAAGCATGGCGTACTTGCTTACACGAGAACAAGAGGCTGTGCGGTCGTGTGGATGCCTGCCTGGGCGAGTAGGAGGGCGAGTAGGACAGCAGAGAGGGTGCCGTACTACCGGAAAAGCAGGAGCTTGCGTATATTCTGGCATAACACAAGCCACTCCGGAGCCTGACTTTCCCAACAACAGCCTGCTCACTTCATCCACACTTTTGGCGTGCTCTCGGAAACGTTTCGACTACAGCAAGTACACTCTTAACCAGTCCCTCCACCGCTACGCCCGTCTAGATATTGGGTAGTGAGTCCATCGCATATTTATCGTCTTACTTTCCGAAACCTTACGGCCGGCAACCAACTGTTACCGTCTCATTACCGGAAGCCCTGATGCAACAAACTTACCCGAGCAGTTCCAACGGCTATTGCCCAAGTAGCCGATTCCGGTGATCCTGCTAGGAAAACGGGGCGGGTCGAGTTTCAGCAAGGCAAGGGGCCTGGCTCCATCCTGCTCACTGCGGTCCTGCAGCGTATGGCCCTAATCGGTCAGGTCATGGCAATCTACCGTCATGATTGTCGATGTCATGAAGGACTAGGTGGTACTGTTTTACCGATAATTCGAACTCATCCACGTACCCAGCTAACCACCGAAGAAGAAAGGAGTGATACCGATGTTCTTGACGAGTTGTCACACCGAATTTCAGGCCCATCAGTTGATGTTCAAGGCTATGAGCACCGATGCCGTGTTGCAGGCCGATGTCGAACGAGTGGTCGCCGATTCCGTACAGGCCCTGCGAGCAGGTGGCAAGATCCTCATCGCCGGCAACGGGGGCAGTGCGGCCGATGCGCAGCATTGGGCTGGAGAACTGGTCAGCCGCTTCAATTTTGATCGCCCCGGGCTGGCGTCGATGGCCCTAACAACAGATTCCAGTATCCTTACCGCAATCGGTAACGATTACGGCTATGACTACGTCTTTGCCCGGCAGATCGAAGCACTGGCACGCCAGGGTGACCGGTTCTGGGCACTGTCGACATCGGGTAATTCACCGAACATTTTGCGGGCCATCCAGGCTGCGCAAAATCAGGGGGTCGGCGTGGTGGGCTTTACCGGCAAACATGGCGGTAAGATGGTGCCAGGTTGCGATGTATGTTTCCGCATGCCATCCACGCACACGCCACGCATCCAGGAAGGCCATGAATTTCTCGGCCACTTGCTCTGTGGATTGATCGAGCAGGGGATGTTTGACAAGGACCGGGCGAATGTCTGAAGCCGGCCATCGGGAACCCGCACTGATGGCACTAACCCCTGTCACGTCGGGGGTTAGCAGCGCCTTGCTGTCTTCGTCCTGGTCTTCGTGAACCGTACGATGCCCGAACTTTCCCCCGCCCTGTTTCTCGACCGCGATGGGGTTATCAATGTTAATTTCGGCTATGTAGTCCGTCCCGAGCAGACGGTATTCGTAAAGGGTATCTTCGAGTTATGCGGAATGGCCGTCACGGCGGGGTACCGGTTGATTGTGGTCACCAATCAGGCCGGTATTGCCCGAGGCTATTACACCGAGGATGACTTTCACGCCTACATGAGTTGGATGAGACAGGCGTTCGATCAACATGATGTACCGCTGACGGAGGTGTACTTTTGCCCGCACCATCCCGAGGGCATGGTGGAGCGATACCGCAAAGTGTGTGAATGCCGGAAACCGGCGCCGGGCATGATTCTACGCGCGGCGGCAGAGCTCAATCTGGAGCTGGCCGCCAGTATACTGGTCGGCGACAAGGCCAGTGATATCGCCGCCGGCAAGGCTGCAGGCGTAGACCGGTGTTTTCGGGTGGATCCGGTACAATCGATGGCCGACCCGCAGCATGTCACCTTCAATCCCGATGTGTTTGCCCCTGTACGGAAGGCGCTGCTTGCTGATCCGGGCACTCTAAACCGGGATCAGGACCCTAAGGATTGAGCCCCCCTGAGCAGGCAACGCCAACGAGGTGCCGGGGAATGGCTGGGTTCGTACCTCCCCCATAATCCCGGCACACGAATTATGGGGGCTGCTTATTGCGTCAGGATTGCCCCGTAATGGCCCTCCAC
>CAJXGK010000400.1 GCA_913053815.1 uncultured Rhodanobacteraceae bacterium | reverse complement strand
GATCGAATGCGCGAATCAGGCTGTACGGCTGGCACAATTCGCCGGAGATGCACGAAAACTGAAGTTCATTATCGATATACCGGCAACACTGCTTATCTGTGCCGATCGGGAGCGGTTGCTACAAGCGCTACTCAATCTGCTGGTCAATGCCGTCGACGCCTCCCCTGAGGGTGCATCCATCACCATCAGCGGACAGGCCCAGGCAAAGGGGGTAACGATAGCGGTGGCCGATCAGGGCAGCGGCATTCCCGAATCATTGCGCGAACGGGTATTTGAACCGTTCTTTACTACCAAGGCACCGGGACGCGGTACCGGTCTCGGACTACCACTGGTCTTCGGGATCATTCGCGATCACGGCGGCGAGATCCAACTGAAGAGCAAACCCAACAAGGGCACCCGAGTCGTTCTCAACCTTCCACAACCCATTTTATCGGAGATATAACCTGCATGAGCCACATACTTGTCGCCGAGGACGAAGAGGTAATCCGGGTCCAATTGGCACGTCGCCTGAAACGCGAGGGTTATGACGTTTCGGAAGCTGCCAGCGTCGAAGCTGCCAAGGCGTTGGATTTGAGCTGCTTCGACCTGGTGATCTCTGACCTCCGCCTGCCGGGGGCGGCCGGAACCGATTTGATCAATGCCGCCAATGACGTACCGGTGCTGATCATGACCAGCTTCGCTAGCATCGCCTCAGCCATTGAATGCATGAAGCGAGGGGCCGCTGACTACATCGCCAAACCCTTCGAATACACCGAATTACTGTTGACAGTGAGCCGGATACTTGAGCAATCGTTGCAGCGCCGCCAGAATGCCGCACTGAAAAAAGACCTGCATCGCAATTTTCCGGTCGACGGCATTGTCGGTCAATGCCCGGCCATGCTTAAAGTCATCGACCGAATCCACCGCATCGCCGCTACCGATGTGCCGGTATTGGTTCTGGGCGAATCCGGTACTGGCAAGGAATTAGTCGCACGAGCTTTGCATAGCCTTGGTAAACGTAATCATGGCCCGTTCGTCGCAGTGAATTCGGCCGCCATTCCAGAGAATTTGGTCGAAGACGAACTGTTCGGTCACGAACGCGGTGCGTTCACCGGGGCTATAGCACGCAAGCCTGGCTTATTTGAAGCCGCCAACGGTGGGACCTTGTTCCTGGATGAAGTGGGCGATCTAGCGCCATCCACCCAGGTGCGATTGCTGCGCGTACTGCAAGATGGTGAGATTCGACCGGTGGGTTCCACCAAACCCCGTCCGGTAAACGTCCGGGTTATTGCTGCCACCCACCGTGACCTGGCAGCATCGATGCAAACCGGAGACTTCCGCGAGGATCTGTTCTACCGCATCAATGTTATGGACATATGCCTGCCCCCGCTGCGCGAGCGAGGTGATGACATCGGCCTGCTCGCCGAACACCTGTTGCAACAGATTGGAGCCCGTCTTGGAAGAAGCCGCCTACGTCTTGACAGCAATGCACGACACGCACTACGTACTTACGACTGGCCGGGCAACATCCGTGAACTGGCCAATTGTCTCGAGCGCGGAGCCATTCTTTGTGATCAGGACATCTTGACCACCGAACAGATCGCTCCGATATTGCCCGGTGGCAACCAACACTACAGCCTTACCCTCAGTCTCGACGATTACTTTCGTGATTTCATACTTCGCCATCAAAGCCAGTTTAACGAAGCCGAGCTGGCCCGCCGGCTCGGGATCAGTCGAAAATCCCTTTGGGAACGCCGTAAACGCATGGACATTCCCCGCGTATCGCGTAGCTAATCGCCGTCAGAAACCTGTCAGTCAGGTTATTTTCTGGGTGCGCCCTCGACTCAGGGTGGATACGTAACGTCTGAGCATGGGGCCCGTGTGGGATCCCGTAAGTTTACATACTCTTTTTACAAATAAATCTGGGGGAGTTCTTTGTTACTTTTGCATGGCTTCAAGGGGGGGGGGTGGTGGCCCAGGGCTTTTTGTGAAAGTTGTTGGTTGTAGAGCAAGGCAAAACGCATGGGTATGGTACTTAATAGTTCGGAACGGTTGCCGGGGGTAGTGTTTAACACTTCGCGGATACGCCCATTGAAATGTTCGACCCTACCCGTTGCTCGGTGGTGAGTACCGGGGTGGATTAGACGATGCTCAGTGCCCAGCAAGGTGTCTTCACGATCGACGGCGTGGTGACATACCCCGATGAATAAAGCGATCCGTGAATTGACTGCCGTTATCGGTGAGCAGCTTGACGATCTTCATGGGGGCGGTGCGCTTGAGGCGGCGC
>CAJXGK010000399.1 GCA_913053815.1 uncultured Rhodanobacteraceae bacterium | reverse complement strand
AACAGTTCATTGGTGCGATGTCATCCTTCAGACATCCCGTTTATAAATCAGGTTGGTGATTTGTTCCGAAATCAGGCCGATCAGAAAGATGATGACGGCCGCGCTGAACAGCAGTGCGCTCATGTTGGTGAAGCGGTGCTGGGTTGCCAGGGTGTAGCCGTAGTAGGCCAAACCGAGCAGGAAGAACGCGACGCCGGCGGGGGCAAACAATTTCAACGGCGAATACAGCGTGGTGACCTTGAAGATGATCAGCAGGAAGCGCAGCCCGTCACGCACCGGCTTGATGTGGCTCTTGCCGATGCGGGCTGTGACCTCGATCGGTTCGTAGGCGACTCCGTAGTACAGAACGTTGAATTCATCCTGGTCATCTACGGCAGAGGATATCAGGGTGGTTGTTCCTGCTTCGACCGCGCCAACGGGAATGCAGCGAATCTTGGAAGCCGGTAACCCGAATGTTGTCGCCTGGTATCGTGCGTGCAGTTGAGTATCGGTCAGGATACAGTCGGCTTGATGTAATGCTCGGCGTTCGAATGGACGCCAGACGCGTGCGAGTACTGTGCCAAGAACGCCCATTTTGCGTTCTTCGCTCAGGGCGACCCATGGTGACATCAGTGCGTCGAGAATGAGGGGTCTGTCGCGGGCAATACGTCGCACCAGCCAAGCTATCTCGTGTCCCCTGAATCCAAGGATATAAATATCCGGATTGACACGACGTCGAATTTGCAACAGATGAATGATCGTCTCGACATATCGAATCACACTCTTGTGACGATTGATGACTCGGGCGACTTCGATACCTTCTATTCTACTTAGTGCAGCGAGTAGTGATCGGGTGCGGATGTAGTTGGAATCCCGGTACGCAAGGACATAGCACACCCGTAAACGGACTCGTTGCGTTTGCAGTGTATTTCGATCATTTCGCATGAGTGTAGCCTTTGCCGCTCTGTCCGGCGATGAGACGGTTCCTCGATGGGCCTAATGTGGAACAGCGCAGGGTCAAGTGGGCGGTATATTGCATCAAATACCACCGATGCGTACCGGATTGGAGCAGCCACGGCAACAACTGAAGGAGATTATGCTGCGTCAGCGTAGTGGCCCGCTGATGGATGAATCGGCCCCACTCTTCTCCCGGATCAGCCGGGTGGAAACTTATACCCCAGAGAGTTGGTAATCGATTGACGCTTAGATTAAAGGCCCGTGCCATGCCCTTGTCACTTGCGCCTGTGCATAGCTTTGTCGATAAGCCTGAGAGCGCTATAGATCTCTATCAGTATCATGGAAACTGTCTGGGGGTGAAAGACTTGATGCCGGGGGTTCGAGTACGGCTTGTTTACGGTTTTGTACAGGTGCCCAGTGTACGGGACTGTCCCCGGATGTCACGGTGAGATTTGCCGGTAGTGGCCTTTGATGAGATGCCTGCATGCAGGCGACCCCAGCCTCGTCACCTATGCTGCAGAGGGGCTAGCCTAGAAGTCTTCAAGGTCTTCATAAACGCTATTGACGAGCACGTCGAGGCCGAGGCAGTCGAGGTGGAAGTTTTCTCTTTCGACAATCTCATGGATCCAGTCGGTGTCCGTACGGCGGTAGATTTCGATGTGTGGGCGGTCTTGGGCGACGAGCACGTATTCACGCAGGCTGGTGAGACCCCCCGTGTAGGCATAGAGCTTTTCCCGCCGGTCGATCCGTTCGGTGGTTGCGGAAAGGACTTCGACAATCAGGCAGGGACGGGTGACGAAGTAGTCGTCATGGTCGTCAGGGTCGCAGGCGAGTAGCAGATCGGGGTAATAGAAGGCTTCCACCCCGGCATGATGGAGATGTACTTTCATATCATTGCTGAATAGTTGACAGCCCTTTGCTCTGGCGGCGGGGTGGAGCGCGGCAAAAAAGGCCCCAACAATCAGGCCGTGTCGCCGGCTGGCGCCAGTCATGGCGTAGACTTCGCCGCCGATGTATTCGTGGCGCAGCTCACCATCTTGTTCACCGCTGAGGTATTCCTCTATCGTCAACGAGTTTTGGCTTGCGGTCTGTGGGGTCATGGCGCGCTCCCGGCCGGGCTGGCTCTCATGGGCTTATCTTGGCACAGTCTACATTGCGTGGTTCGGGCGGTGGGGTATCCGCTTAAGGGTGGAGGATCCCTCGAAAACCCGGATGATGCTTGCCCTCTATCCAGGCTGTGCTTACTGCAAACGGCCCTTCACCCGGTCGCGACTGACCTCCCCTGGATCCCGGATCACGGTTGAGGCTCGCTCGGACAGTGTCGCCAGAGCGTGGA
>CAJXGK010000398.1 GCA_913053815.1 uncultured Rhodanobacteraceae bacterium | reverse complement strand
CCAGGACGTTGCCCTCTCACGGCAAAAGCCGGGGTTCGAGTCCCCGTGGGAGCACCAATAAAACAGAGGGTTACAGTGCTCTCACCCCCGGAACACCGAAATTTGCGACACTGACGCGGCAGTGAATGTGTGGGGAGTACGCAATGGCGGCGTTCGTGCGAAGAGCCGGCCCAGGCAGCCGCAAGGTGTGGCAGGTGCGGGTCCGGAAGAGGGGATACCCGCAACAGACGCGAACGTTCAACACGAGGACTGAAGCACGGGCGGGGCATGCTCGAAGTAGCCGCTATTTACGGGGGGAACAAAACCCTGCAAATGCTCCAGAGACATACCCGGGCTTGGTCTCGATGTCGGGGGCATAAGCAGTGCCAGCGTCCCACAAAGGGTAGGATAGGGGCATGAAACGCGTTGAAGTTAAACCGGAACTAATCCGCTGGGCTGTTGAACGGTCCCGCCTCAGCCCGGATACGTTTGCGCGCGCGCTACCCAAATTCAAGCAGTGGGAAAGCGGCGAAGCGCAGCCCACGCTGCACCAACTGGAAAAGCTGGCCCGGAAAACCTGGACGCCCATCGGCTATTTCTTCCTGTCTGAACCACCCGACGAAAGTTTGCCTATTCCCGATTTTAGAACGGTAACGGATACGCTGATTGAACGGCCCAGTCCGAATTTAATCGATACCTTGTATATGATGCAGCGCCGTCAGTCCTGGATGCGTGAATATCTGGTCGAAATGGGGCATGAACCCTTGGCGTTCGTTGGTTCTGCTCGAAAGACCGATGACGTGCTCGGTGTTGCCGGCAAGATTCGCCATACACTGGGTATGGATGAAGGCTGGGCCAGTCAAATCCGCACCTGGACTGACGCACTGAGCGCATTGCGTGAGGCGGCGGAGAAAGTCGGAGTTCTGATGGTAATCAATGGTGTGGTTGGTAATAACACGAGGCGAAAACTCGATCCGGAAGAATTTCGCGGATTCGTTTTATCCGATTATTATGCGCCCCTTGTCTTTATCAATGGTGCCGATGCACGTTCGGCACAAATGTTTACTTTTGCGCATGAGCTAAGCCATCTCTGGTTGGATAAAGGCGGGTTGTTCAACCTGCCTGATCTGCAACCGTCTAATGACCGTATTGAGCAATTTTGCAACAAGGTAACAGCAGAGTTTCTTGTTCCTGCGCGAGAACTCGTGCAATTCTGGCCGCGCGTAGAACGGGACGCTGAACCGTTTCAAGCCATGGCACGACAATTCAAGGTGAGCCCGATCGTGGCGGCCCGGCGCGCGCTTGATCTCGGGTTAATCAACTTGACAGGCTTCAGAGTTTTCTTTCACGACTATCAGTCGAATGAACGTAGGAAGGCTGCGCGTCGGAAAAGCGGGGGCGATTTTTACAACAATCAAAATGTTCGTGTTGGAAAACGATTCGCCAGAGCCGTGATACATGCCGCTAAAGAGGGCCGTTTGTCGTATCGCGATGCTTATAGTCTGACAGGCCTCCACGGCACAACATTCGACAAATATGCCAAGGTATTGGGAGAGCGCGTTTAGCATGCCTGTGCATAAACGTTATCTCCTTGATTCCGATGTATTCATACAGGCGCAGCGACAATATTATCGCTTCAAACTGTGCCCAGGTTTTTGGGACTGTCTTCTTTGGCACTGCAAGCAAGGAACCGTCGTCAGCATCGACAAAGTGAGGAAAGAAATCGAGATCGGCAAGGACGATTTGGCCGACTGGATAAAAGACGCTTGTCCGAAACGCTTTTTTGAGCCGACATCGGACTCGGAAGTGACAAATCAATATGGACAGATGGTTTCCTGGGTGCAAAACAAGCCACAATATCTACCCGAAGCCAAAGCAGAATTTGCAGCGAGTGCCGATGGTTGGCTGGCTGCCTACGCGAAGCAGAACGATCGTATTGTGGTAACGCGTGAAGTTTCGGCTCCAGAATCAAGAAAAGCAGTAAAGATACCAGACTTGTGCCGGGCGCTTAAAGTGCCATGCATCGATACCTTTGACATGTTGGGCGACCTGCAGATCGAATTTACATGGGATCCGGCGTCGGTGGTTGCACGGTAGGTTACAGACAATAGGGGACAGACACACGGGGAATACACTGCACTGGACCGCCATCCCAATGGCCGCCGGCGAGCCTACCGAGCCCTGTTTCGCGCCCACATGGAGCCAACGTTAATCGATGAGATTCGCGCGGTCACCGACGTAAATTATGTTCTCAGCAACGACCGCTTCAAAGAAGATGTGGCGCGCATGCTTGAGCGGCGTGTCACTCCTGGAAAGTCGGGGCGGCCGCG
>CAJXGK010000397.1 GCA_913053815.1 uncultured Rhodanobacteraceae bacterium | reverse complement strand
GGATGGTGGTTGAGGCGGATGAAAGCGATGGCAGTTTTCTCAAACTGCCGGCGGAAATCGCCATTGTCACCAATATCGACGCCGACCATCTGGAAAATTACGGCGGTGATTTTACCCGGGTTCAGAAGGCCTTTTCCGATTTTCTGCATCGCTTGCCGTTCTACGGTCTGGCCGTGGTCTGCATTGATGATCCCGAAGTACGCAAGCTGGTCGCGCAGACCAGTCGTAACCTGCTCACCTATGGTTTTTCTGAGCAGGCTGATGTGCGGGCGACCGCAGTCCATCACCAGGGCGCCGCCATGCTGTTCGATCTGTATCTGCCTGATCAGGAGCCACTCCAGGCCGTACGTCTGAATCTACCTGGACGCCATAACGTCCTCAATGCCCTGGCCGCCGTAGCTTGTGGTTGGCAGTTGGGGGTCACGCCGAAGACGATTATTCATGCTCTGGCCGGGTTCCAGGGGGTGGGGCGCCGTTTCCAGCAGCGGGGTTCGTTAGCCCATCCCCGCGGCCAGGCGCTGCTGGTGGATGATTACGGCCATCATCCACGGGAACTGGCCGCCGTATTCGAGGCGGCCCGGGCGGGCTGGCCTGAGCGGCGGCTGGTAGTGGCGTTTCAACCGCACCGCTATACCCGGACCCGAGACTTAATGGACGATTTCTCGGCAGTGCTGTCGCAGGTGGACGTGCTGTTGTTAACCGAAGTCTATGCGGCGGGTGAATCGCCTATTGCAGGTGCCGACGGCAGGGCTCTGGCGCGCTCGGTACGGTCACGGGGAAGGGTGGATCCGGTACTGGTGGCTTCAGCCCAGGAACTGCCCGAGGCCTTGGCCAATTTACTGGAAGACGGCGACTTCCTGTTGATGATGGGGGCGGGTGACATCGGGGCGGTGATCAATGGTATGGCGCAACAGGGCCGGGTAGAGGAGCACAAGACATGAAGACCATTACCGATGCCGAACAATTCGGGCGGGTCGCCGTGGTGATGGGGGGTAGCTCGGCCGAGCGTGAGGTGTCACTCCATTCCGGCAGCAATGTCCTGGCAGCCCTTCGTGAGCGCGGTGTGGATGCCCAGGGTATCGACGGTATTCCTGCCTTGGTGGACGCTTTGCGGGCCGGACATTTCGCCCGGGTCTTCAATATCCTGCATGGCCACCATGGAGGGGGTGAGGACGGTGTATTGCAGGGGGCGCTGGATTCGTTGAAAGTACCTTATACCGGATCCGGTGTGCTGGGGTCGGCGCTGTCTATGGATAAGGTTCGCAGCAAGCAGATTTGGCAGACTCTGGGCCTTCCTACCCCCCGTTTCGTAACTTTGCATAAAGGCGCAGACATTCACCAAGCGGTTGCCACAGTGGGTTTGCCGGTGATCGTCAAACCGGCTAGTGAGGGCTCGAGTGTCGGCATTACCCGGGTGTTTTTCAAGCAGGATCTCGCCGCGGCTGTAGCCCTGGCCGGGCGGTATCCGGGAGATCTGCTGATTGAGAAGTTGATTGAAGGCGATGAATTTACGGTGGCGGTGCTGGGTCGTGAGGTGCTGCCGTCTATACGTATCGTGCCCGAGGGGGCGTATTACGACTATCACGCCAAATATATTGCCGAGGACACGACGTATTTGTGTCCGGGTCTGCAGGGTGCGGCCGAGCAACAACTGGGTGAATTGAGTCGGTCCGCCTTTGAGGCACTGGGTTGCTCGGGCTGGGGCCGCATCGATGTGATGCGGGATGGCGAGGGTCGCAACTGGCTGTTGGAAGCCAACACGGCGCCGGGCATGACCAGCCATTCCCTGGTACCCAAGGCAGCAGGAGTAGCCGGTATTGATTTTACTACGTTGTGTTGGCGGATTCTTGAAACCTCTTTCGATGGGGAATCCGGGACATGAATCGATCTCTGCTGATTCGTTCCATCGGCTGGACCCTGGCGTTGCTGCTGCTGGCGCTGCCGGTGCTGGCGGTTTGGCGCGGCTGGTATACGGATTCGCGATGGCAAGTTCGTTATCTGACTATCGATGCATCGTTCCAACATGTTTCTGCACGGCAGATCCGCACGGTAGTCCAGCCTTTGCTTGGGTCCGGTTATTTCGCCATCAATCTGCAACGCATTCGTGCGGCGGTGGCCCGCTTGCCCTGGGTTGCCGAGGTCGATGTACGTAAGCATTGGCCGGATTCAGTACTTTTGCGTGTTCGCGAGTATCAGCCTTGGGCGCGTTGGAATAATCACCATTTGGTCAGCGTACGTGACGGCCTTTTTGTGGTTCCCAATATTTCGGGGTCTTCCGGATTGCCCCGGCTCAGCGGTCCGCCGGATCGGCGGGCCGATGTCGAG
>CAJXGK010000396.1 GCA_913053815.1 uncultured Rhodanobacteraceae bacterium | reverse complement strand
TGGGGGCGCGTAATCACGGGCAGAGCGTGGGGTTGATTGGTGATATCGGTTTATTCAGTCTGGGGGTCGGCAAGGGTTTGAGCACCTATACCGGAGGGCTGCTGCTAGCCCGCGACCCCTACCTGCGCCAAGCACTGGCTGCTACGGCTTGCCGCTTGTTGCGACCACATCGTGGCTGGGAAGCTTGGCGTTGCCTAGAATGGCTGGGTTATCTCGCCCTGTACCGTCCCCGGGGTCTGTTCTATGCCTACGGTCGGCCGCTGCGTCGGGCTTTGCGGCATGGTGATTTGCTGGCTGCGGTCGGCGATAATCTGCCTTCACTCATTTCGTTACAGCGTATGGGTCGATTTCGTAGCAGCGTGGGGGTGCGGGCTTTTGCGCGATTAGCCGCGTTGCATACCCGCACCGAGGCTCAGGCCCAAGATCGTGTAGCCCGCTTGCAGGCTATCGAAGGGGTGCAGGTGTTGCGGGATGCCGCAGGGGGTCGGGGGGTGTGGCCGGTGCTAATGTTGCGCTTGCCGAACGAGGCAATGCGCGATGCCGTTCTTCGGCAATTGTGGGGTGAACGCCTGGGGGTGACCCGGATGTTCATCCATGCTCTACCGGATTATCCAGCCTTGCAGCACCTGATTCTTGCCGCACACGTTCCTAACGCCAGGGCGCTGGCGGCGACCACGCTTACCGTATCCAACAGCCTATGGCTGGATGAGACCGGATTCACCAAGGTATGGCAAGTGATTGCAGAACAGGTGTCATCTGCCAAGATTTGCGACAAAGGTTAGCGGTGAGCTGCCGCTTGCCCAGGGTTTGAAGTAGTCAGTGGAAGGGCGGTTTTGTGGACTTCAGCAGCACCCCGGTAACACATAGGTCGCTATAATAAAGTCCTTGCAGCCTTTGCTGGGGACCGGCCGATCGAAGCACTATTTCAAGCAGTGTGCTGCTGGGTCTGCTTGCACACCGGTTCGATCAGGTGTCGGCAGGAAGGCCAGAGAAGTTTGCAATTTTGTAAAGTTGCCACCACAGGTATGGCAATCAGGGTTGAATATAGTGACAATGTTCTTTCTGGCACAGACGCTTTCAATTGATTACCCAGGCAACGCATGATCAAACAAGTTGACTATTTCCTCGAAGGTGGTTCGCAGGGCGTCTTGCTGATACATGGGTTGACCGGTACCCCCACAGAAATGCGTTTTATCGCCAAGGGACTGCAGAAACAGGGTTTTACGGTGTATGCGGCGCAATTGTCCGGGCATTGTGGCAGTGTGGACGATTTACTAGCGACCGGCTGGCGCGACTGGGCGGACAGTGTGGCGGCAGCGGCGGAAAAACTTTCTGCGAAAGTAGACCGAATGTTTATAGGGGGTCTTTCCATGGGGGCTTTGTTGGCCTTGAATCAGGCGATCGAGTATCCGCACAACGTTGCCGGCCTGGCTTTGTACGGTGTGACCTTCCGCCATGACGGCTGGTCGGTGCCGGCGATCGGTAGGCTTTCTTTTCTTCTACCCTGGGTGATACCCATGGGAATCGGCCGTCACCGGGTATTCATTGAGAGCTATCCTTACGGCCTGAAGGATGAACGCATGCGCAAACGAGTGGTCGAAGCCATGTCTGCTGGAGATTCCAGTACCGCAGGATTGCCCGGTCATCCTTGGCCGGCGCTAGCCGAGTTGTTTCGGTTGTCACGCCGGGTTCGAGCGCGTCTAGGAAAGGTCTACGCACCGACTTTGGTGGTGCACGCGCGTCAAGACGACATCGCCAGTTTTCAGGGCAACGCCGAAGTGGTCCTGCAAGGTGTGCATGCGCCAACAGAATTGCTGGCTCTCGAAGAGAGCTATCACATGGTCACTCTGGATGGTGAGCGACAACGGGTCATTGATCGTTCCGTAGGCTTTTTTCAACGCCTGGCACGATCGCCCAGACCGGAAACTGAGGGCGAGGAACATTTCGGCCTTGATGCGCTGGCTGTCGAGTAGGACCCACTCTCGGTTATGCTAAGCCATTGCGGTCAAGGCACTGTGCCCTGTCCCACCTTAGGAGTTGTCCAATCATGACGCAGAGCGTGGCGGATACTATATTCGACATCATTGCCAAGGAATCGGGCATCGAGCGATCCAAAATCAGTATGGATTCCACCTTGAAAGATCTGGAAATACAGTCGCTGGATGCTGTCCAGATCCTGTTTGAACTTGAAGACCACTTCAATATCACTATGCCTGATCGAGACCCTGACTTTGATACCGAGTCGGTAAAGGGGCTGGTAGAAACCGTACAGAAGCTCTTGGCTCAGCAGCAAGCCGAGCCGTCCGCCGGGGAGTGATTGCGTGC
>CAJXGK010000395.1 GCA_913053815.1 uncultured Rhodanobacteraceae bacterium | reverse complement strand
GGAAGTCAGCAATGGTATTGAACGCATAGACCCCGAAATAATACGGCAGGAACAAGTTGTTGTAACTGTTGCGGGGGAAATCGGCACCGAACTCGACCGTGTGACTTCCCAGGAACAGGGTGCCGGCCCAGAACCCGGTCCAAGTCTTGGTGTTCAGGCTGTTGCCCTGATAATAGGTACTAGTGCCCAGTATGACGGCTGGATCATAGCGACCTTGGGTATGTACGACGACCAAGGGAGCGATGGCGTTGAGTTGGGGGAGACGGGAATACTCGCCATAAGACACGGAGGTCTCCGTGGAGAAATTCTCGCTCCAATCATCATATAGATTAACAACAAAGTTTTTGAAGTCACGTTTCTGTGAGTAGTTATTGCTTTGCAGACCCACTGAGCCGCTATAACGGGTACTGAATCCTGGAAACACGGCAAGATTGCTGGTTACCCGGTCATATCGAAAACTCAACCGGTGATTGTCAGTGATATTCCAGTCGATCTTGGCAAGATAGCGCTTTTCATCGGTGTTCAGAGCACCGGCTACCGCACCACCGGTAGGTAGACCATAGCCCTGGGCAATGCTGCTGATCTGGCTCAGCTCATTGGGGGTAATGTTGACAATATTAGCCTTACCGGAACCGATAATACCGATATTTGGAGCAGGCGCCGCCGTTTTGCTCTTTTCGTAACCCACGAAGAAGAAAAGCTTATTCTTAACGATCGGGCCACCGAGAGTGAAGCCATGTGTTGTTTTTCTATTAAACCCGGCGAATGGCTGATTGTACTTGCCATGGCCGACCCAGCCTTTGGGTAGATAGACATAGTAGAGACTGCCATGAAAATCGTTGGTGCCACTCTTGGTCACCGCATTGATCTGTGCACCGGTATTGCGGGCGTTAGTAACGTTATAGTTATTGGTCGAAACATTAATCTCGCTAATCGTGTCGATTGAGATCGGCTGGCCAAGTGAAGGCATCCCCCCGGCTTCCAGACCAAACGGATCGTTAGTAGGCACGGCATCAATGGTGATGTTGTTGTAGCGGCTATTCTGGCCTAACGCGGAAATCTCACCACGGGCCGGATTGGTGATGTTCACCAGCGGGTCCAGCCGCACGTAATCCTGCAGACTGCGCCCTGTCGCGGGAAGAGAATTGATCGCCGAGCGGGTGATGGTGGTTGACAAGCCCTTATTGTCAGGCTGGAAGATATTGCTCAGTGAGCTGGCCGTGACCACTACATTGGACAGCTCCCTGGCCTGCACACCCAAAGTACTGGTTTGAGCAAGTTTCAGGTAAACATGATCGTTCTTGGTAATCTTGAAGCCCTGCTTGCTCACGGTGACATCAAACGGGCCGCCCACACGCAAGCCCTGCGCGTTATAGATGCCCTGGGCATTGGTGCTGACTATCCTCGTCGTCCCGGAAGGCACATGCACAATGATCACGGTGGCGCCTACCACCGGCTGACCCTTGGGTCCCAATACCCGGCCGTTGATGGCCGATGAGGTGTTCTGCGCGAAGACCGGCGTGACCGCCAGTAACGAGGCGATAGCAAACGGCAGCACCTTGGTTCGAATCCGCATACTCATTTTTCCTGCCTTTAGCTTGATTCAATTTATTCAAAAAACGTACGTGCACCCTGGCCGAATAGGCCTCCCAGATAGTGGTTCAAGTGCACCTCTACCCGGCCGTGCTTTACCCACCCGGCTAACAAAATCGTAACAGGCATTCATGACATTTTTATAAACTTTTCGGCATGCTGGCATAAGCCTGTTGACGCCGAACCATACCGACGGTTCACCTGACTTGCGCAAGACCGAGTACCCCTCTCTGAGCCCCCGGCCAACTTGCTATTACGCCGTCGGCTAAGCCCGGCGACTCACCCCATCCTCTCGTGAAAAATTATTGATTTAAATGGAATATAGGTGTTTTGCGTGCTGATGGGATGGCCGCCGTAGCCAGCCAGACAAGAAACAGAGATAGGTTCCAACTCCCTAACCGCAGGGGCTGCTGGATGGCAAAAAGGAGTAACACCGTCATGGTTGAAGGGCCGGCTACAGCAAGGATCGCCGAAGGTACGATAAACGGCTCGCCTTCTCCCGATGGGCCCAATACACCGTCCTTGGATGGAAAGATCATCCGCACACCGATAAGAAACAGCACCCACCCTCCCGCGATACTGACCGACCCCTGCTTGAGCTGCCGTACCGCGAGTGCGGACGGAGCGGTGGGCGTTCATCGATCAACCCATCTGGCCCGGCTGCGCGAGGCCGGGCCCTGCTTGAGCTGCCGTACCGCAAGTGCGTGCGGGGCGGCGGGCGTTCATCGATAGTAAGTGTCGGTTCTATAGGCAAACC
>CAJXGK010000394.1 GCA_913053815.1 uncultured Rhodanobacteraceae bacterium | reverse complement strand
TAGCAGCTGGCATCGAAAGGATTGGCGCATCCGCTCGGCCACGCTAACGGATTACCGTTGGTATCATGCCAAAACACTTTGCTGAACCCGCCCCCCGGTACCGGATATCCGCCGGTCAGGGTACCGTTCCCATTGGCCGCATACAGCTGATACGGAGGCAGCCAACCACCGGTGCCTTCCTGAAAGTGGTAGTAGGGATAGAAGGTGTAACGACTATTTTCATTGGGGGTATATTCGAATTTCACACCCGCCAAAGCATTGGTACGTACGGTGTTCCAGGGCTCGACGAAATTCTGATCGACATAGGGCTTGCCGGTCCAGTTCCAGGTCAGATGATCCCAGTTCGGGTCCTGTTGGAACTGCGCTAGAGTGACTGAGTTGTAATTATTCTCGTAAGCGTGATCGAAGCTGGCAATCGCAGTCATGGTCAAGTTGTTACTGAGGTAGCTGATCAACTTGCTATCCATGTGCACACGGCTGGTATGACCGTTGGTGCCCGAACCCATCCAGCGCGTGTTGAAAGTATTAGAGAAACTGATGTACCCATAGGTATTGCCATTGAACAGTGCGCCACTGTCATAGCGCACAAATTCGCGCTTAGCGTTCCAAGAACCCGTGGAGTAGTCGATACGCAGGTGCCGTTTCATGGCCGGATCATTGGAGTAGTAGTTCAGTGTGCCGCCTAGTGCTTGATCGGACGGGGAGGAGATATCAGCCGTTCCCTGGGAAACGGTGATCCGTCTCAGGTTCTCTGGATCCAGATAACGATTGGGTAACGTCCCGCCACTGTAGTTGGTCGCGCCGTTGGGCAACCCATCAATGGTGAAGCCGAGCTGGTTTTGGGTAAACCCGCGCAGAGTGATACCGAACGACCAGACATCACTGTCGAACACCCCGCCTGGGGTCACATTCACACCAGGCAGCACGTTGACGGCATCCACCACACTGCTAAGTGGGGCCTGGAATTTCAGCATGACCGGTGGCAACACATTGTTGGTAAAGCTGACAGCCTGGCTGGTAACAACCACCGATGACAGGGTCTGAGCTCCCGATTTTCCTGTATGGTTTTTCTTGCTGCTTGATCTAGACCGGCCCTGCAGTGAATCGGTGGAGTGGGTGCTCAATGCGGGGGACGCCGCCGCAGTACTGGTGGTCGAGGATTCCGTTCCTGATTGGGTTATTCCGGCCTGTGCGTGCACCACGGGTGCAAGCATGATCAGACCAATCAGCAGCATATCCTGCCGGAAGTGATACATCGCAGTATTCCTCTGTTTTGAGTGGTAAGCACGACAAGGCTAGGCAGGCTCGGTTACATGGATGTGCCGGAATGATGTCAACAAAATGACACTTGGCTCGCATATGGATTGAAGAGCTTCCATTCCCTTCTCAGAAATCCGTAACAGAAGCCCGTCCTGCGTCCCTCAGAAGGAAACCCATGCATAGGGTCGATCGTTGATTTCGTTAGGCACTCTCCATTCGCGACTTCAGCGTGGGGGCCTGTCAAACAGTAAAAAATTCTTTTATCCACCGGTAAATGCTTGATTCGACAGCAGCGAAAGACTGGCAAGGCTTCTGTCCAAGTCATCGCCCAACTGACTTGTTGCAGATGAAACTGTTGCTTCCGACAGCAACTCGCTACAATGCGCGGCGCACGGGGCAGTCCCGATCGGGTACCTCTTTCCGCAGGACATTGTGCCCAGAAACAAGATGTCCATCCCTAGTCTCATGTGTGCCCCGGGTGGGGGCATCACATTCAGGCTGTATTTCTCAGGAGTCCGCTGCACCATGATTTTTGAAACCTTAGCTACCTCAGGCCACGAGGAAGTGGTCTTCTGCCACAACAAAGATGTCGGGCTGAAGGCCATTATCGCCATCCACAACACCGTACTTGGCCCTGCCTTGGGCGGTTTACGCATGTGGCCATACAAAACCGAACAGGAAGCCTTGAACGACGTACTGCGTCTGTCACGTGGCATGACCTTTAAGAATGCCGTGGCCGGTTTGAACCTCGGCGGCGGCAAGGCGGTCATCATCGGTGATCCTGCCAAGGACAAATCCGAAGCACTGTTCCGCACCTTAGGCCGTTTCATCAACTCACTCAACGGCCGTTACATCACCGCCGAAGATGTGGGTATCGACGTCAATGACATGGAATATGTGTTTCGTGAAACCGAATTTGTCACCGGTGTTCATCAAGTACACGGGGGCTCAGGCGACCCCTCACCGTTCACCGCTTATGGCGCACTGCAGGGTTTGATGGCCTCGCTGTCGCATAAATTCGGCAACGAGGAAATAGGTAACTACTCCTATTCCGTGCAGGGCCTTGGCCATGTTGGCATGGAATTCGTCAA
>CAJXGK010000393.1 GCA_913053815.1 uncultured Rhodanobacteraceae bacterium | reverse complement strand
ACTCCCTAAGTTGCTCAATGGTCGTTACGTCTTCGACGTCTCATGATGGTTTTCATCCTCCCATCATGAGCGCAACCCGTTCCCGCTTCAGCTCACCCCAGACTCATTTCATATTGGACAAGGTTGGCGGTTCCGGTCATCGCGGTCGTGGCGTTATGCTTGCCCATCGCCATACGGAAGTCGCCATGTCGATTCACGCACTACCCGCCCATCTGATCAATCAGATTGCTGCCGGAGAGGTCATAGAGCGGCCGTTCTCGGTGGTCAAGGAACTGGTCGAGAATAGTATCGATGCCGGAGCGGATAAAATTGAAGTGGCCCTGAACCAGGGCGGTGCGCGACTGATTCGGGTGCGTGATGACGGCTGCGGAATTCCCAAGTCGGAACTGCGTCTTGCTGTGGCACCTCATGCTACCAGCAAGATCACTTCGTTCGAGGATCTGTTGCGTATAGGCACCCTAGGTTTTCGCGGTGAAGCGCTGGCATCCATCGCTTCCGTATCGCGCTTTGCCATGGTATCGCGACGCTCTGACATGCCCCAGGCGGCGCGGATCGAAGTCGATGGCGGCAAGCTGGGCGATCTACTACCGGATACCCATCCAGTGGGAACCACGGTGGAAATACGTGATCTGTTCTATAACGTTCCGGCACGGCGCAAATTCTTGCGGGCCGAGCGTACCGAGTTTGCTCACGCCGACGAATGGCTGCGGTCGATAGCACTTGCCCACCCTGAGGTAGGTTTCTGCTTGCAGCACAACGGGCGGGAAGTGCGCCGGGTGGATGCCGCCACCGGTGAAAAGGCCCGCAGACAGCGCATTGCTACTTTGCTCGGCGATGAGTTTGCCAACAGTGCGTTGGGGATGCAGCTGGACGCAGCGGGCATGTGTTTACATGGTTGGCTCGGTCTTCCGGGTAGTGCCCGCAGCCAGCCGGACCGACAATATTTTTTCGTTAATGGGCGATTGGTACGGAATCGGGTGCTCACCCATGCCGTACGACAAGCCTATACCGACGTACTGTTTCACGGTCGTCATCCGGCCTACGTACTGTTTCTGGAAATGGACCCAGCCGGCGTGGATGTCAACGTGCATCCAGCCAAGAGTGAGGTCCGTTTTCGCGAGCAACGCCTGGTACATGACTTGTTGTTCCGCAGTCTCTCTGAGGCTTTGCTGGAAACCCGTGCCGGCAGCTCGGCCGGGGGTAGTCTCCCTGAAGAGATTGCCGCACCTGTCGGACATCCGGGCATAGCGGCTGGAAAGCGGACAGCATCCTCGACGCATACCTATTCGTCACCCCGCCAGGGGGCGATGCCATTGGCGGTGCACGAGCCTGGCGACGACCCGTATCGCACACTGCTGAATGGAGCCACTCATTCCCCGCTGGCTGCGCCGACCGGTGCAGAACCCGGAAGGAACAAACTACTGCCGCCGCTGGGCTATGCCATAGCGCAGTTGCACCATGTGTATATTCTTGCCGAAAACAGTCAAGGGCTGGTACTCGTGGATATGCATGCGGCGCATGAGCGCATTACTTATGAGCGTATGAAAGCGGATCGAGATGCTTCCCGGTTGCGCTCACAATGGCTGCTGGTACCACAAAGTCTGGCAGTTAGCCTGCGCGAGGCGGAGACGGCTGAAATACATGCCAACGTGCTGGCCGGATTCGGTTTGGAGATTTCCCGTAGTGGTCCTGAGCAGGTAACGGTTCGCCGTATTCCAGTCCTCCTGGAAGGGGCTGATATCGCCAGACTCACTGTCGATGTGTTATCGGAGCTTGCTGAACACGGTGACTCCCACCACTTGCAGGAGCAGGAAAATACATTGCTCGCCACCATGGCCTGTCATGGTTCGGTGCGCGCCGGTCGGCAGCTGGCGCTTGCAGAAATGAATGCGCTGTTGCGCGAGATGGAGAGTACCGAACGAAGTGGACAGTGCAATCATGGTCGCCCAACCTGGACCCAGCTGTCGATGGCCGAACTGGACCGATTGTTTCTGCGCGGTCGCTGAGAATCCCTAGGTCGACGCTAACTACGGGCCGGGTACAAAATTTATACCACCGATGATGTCATCCTGGTGCCTGCAGGCAAGATTGAAATGGCGTCGTGGCTGGACATTACGACACCACTTGGGCAGGTTAGGAGGGGTTACCATGTACTGGCAGGAATACTGCGGGTGGATTCGGTCCCCGGGTTCGGGGCTCTTAGGGGGGAAAGTAGGGCCTTGCCACGCTCCTCGGTACCTGGCCATTCGTTGGAAGTGGCGCGGTTCTGGTCAGCCGTTGAAGCCGGGTGATGAGATCATTGTTTCGTGCATGGACCATGACGCCAATATCTCGCCGTGGTTGCTGCTGGCG
>CAJXGK010000392.1 GCA_913053815.1 uncultured Rhodanobacteraceae bacterium | reverse complement strand
CCCCGCCGAGCCTTGCGGTAAAGCGGCTCACCACCCTGTTTCAACGCCGAGTAGATGGGTGGAACCTGTTGGATACGACCGGTAAATTCTTTCAGCAACACTTCGATGCGGTCCACTTCCAATCGCGGAACCGGCTGCTCATCTGTGACTTCACCTTCACCATCATCTGTGCTCGTGGTTTGCCCGAGGCAACATTCTGCGAGATAGGCTTTGCTTGATCCAAGCAGGTAACCGGCAATTTTAGTCGCCTCGCCCAAGCACAGCGGCAACAGTCCAGTAGCTAAAGGGTCCAGACTCCCCGTGTGTCCCGCGCGCCGGGCCCCAAATAACCAGCGGACTTGTTGCAAAGCACGGTTCGAACTCAGGCCAAGTGGTTTATCGAGCAACAACAGCCCATGCACATCACGGCCTACCCGTGCTTTCCTGGTCATACTCCTGGACTTCGTGCTGTCATGGCAGATAACAGAAAAATTCAGCTTGAATTCTGTGCGTCTTCACGCAACAGCTTATCGATCCGCTCGCCGCGATCCAGTGACTCATCGTAATGGAAGCGCAGCTCAGGTACTCGCCGCAGATACCGCAACTGCCGGGATAGTTGGTGTCGAAACTCTGGGGCCATATGGTTCAGTGCATCAATCGCCGCATGCGACTGACCGGGTAGCAAAGCAACTACCCAGACCTTGGCAAAATCAAGATCACGAGTCACTTCCACATCGGCGACGCTTACCGAAGGCAAGGCATGATCTCGTACGGCCGCGTGAACGAGGACACTCAGCTCACGTCGCAGTAAGGCGCCCACCCGATCTCTACGTTGATAGCCATGAGTTGGCATGCTCAGGACTCCACCAGCAACCTGCTGGATAATGGATGTATCGTCAGTACCGACGTATACAGTAATCCGAATTTCTGCGGAAAGCCGTTAAAGGTAACTATAACTCACCCCAAATTTATAAAAAATCCGACCGGCCCCCGCACCCTTGCTATCAGACTCTACGGTACGACGAGTCGTCAGAAAATCGACAAAGCAAGATAAATGAGTACATTGTTCAAAGTGAGCGCGCTACCTCGGTCCGTTCAAAACATTCGATCTGGTCGCCAGGACGCACATCATTATATTGCTTGACGGCAACCCCACACTCCATGTTGCTGCGTACTTCACCAACCAATTCCTTGAAACGCCGCAACGATTCGAGTTCACCCTCAAAAATGACCGTGTTGTCACGTAGAACCCGAATAGGCTTGTGGCGTTTGACGATACCCTCGACGACCATGCAACCCGCCACGGAGCCGAACTTAGAACTGCGGAACACATCCCTAACCTCAGCGACACCGATAATTTCCTCGCGAATTTCCATGCTCAGCAGACCTGAAGCAGCCTGGGTCACCTGGTCGATCACTTCATAAATAATCGAAAAATATCGGACATCCAAGCCATTGGCATCGATGACTTTACGAGCACTGGTGTCGGCGCGGACGTTGAAACCTATCACCAACGCATTGGTGGCGACGGCGAGGGTGGCGTCGGATTCGTTAATGCCGCCGACCCCAGACGCAATAACGTTTACCTTGACCTGCTCATTACCGATACTGCCAAGCGCCTCACGCAAGGCCTCGACCGAACCTTGTACCCCGGCTTTAATCAGGATGTTGAGTACTTGCTGACCTTCACCCTGGCCCATCTTGGCCATGATGTCTTCGAGTCGGTTGGCCTGGCGAACCAGGCGGCTCTCGCGACGGGCGATATCCCGTTCAGAAGCCACATTCTTGGCCAGACGTTCATCGGCCACAACCATAAAATCATCCCCGGCTTCGGGAACCCCGGATAGGCCGAGAACCTGTACCGGAATCGATGGCCCCGCTTCCACGATAGGCTTGCCGGCGGCATCGAATAGGGCTCGCACCCGCCCAAACTCGATCCCACAGACCATAAAATCACCTTTCTTCAACAAACCCCGTTGTACCAATATCGTAGCAACTGGACCACGGCCTTTATCCAAACTGGACTCGATAACGGTGCCGCTGGCATGCGCCTCGACCACCGCCTTGAGCTCCATAAGCTCCGCCTGCATTGAAATTGCGCCGAGCAGGTCATCAATACCTTCACCGGTTTTTGCGGATACCGGGGCAAAAATGGTTTCACCGCCCCACTCCTCGGGAATAACATCAAAAGCAGATAATTCATTTTTCACCCGATCGGGGTCAGCGTCCGGCTTATCAATCTTGTTGACGGCTACAATGAGTGGCACATTACCGGCTTTAGCATGCTGGATCGCTTCTTTAGTTTGTGGCATCACCCCATCATCTGCAGCGACAACCAGCACAACTATATCAGTCACCTTGGAACCACGCGCA
>CAJXGK010000391.1 GCA_913053815.1 uncultured Rhodanobacteraceae bacterium | reverse complement strand
GACAATCAAACAACTACGAATGCCCACTCCGTGGTCATAAGCCTTCTTCATTGGATTCCCGCCTGCACGGG
This sequence comes from uncultured Rhodanobacteraceae bacterium, assembly GCA_913053815.1. Classification (GTDB taxonomy): domain Bacteria; phylum Pseudomonadota; class Gammaproteobacteria; order Xanthomonadales; family Rhodanobacteraceae; genus Metallibacterium. The sequence continues at coordinate 2,287 of CAJXGK010000391.1, read as the reverse complement.
AATGACGAAAGGGTAGCGGCATGCTGGTCCATAGCCATGGCCGCAGAGCGGGGAAGAAATAATCTCGTAGGAAGCACAGTTCGTGCCTCCCTGCATCCTACGACAAGATCAGCGACCGACTGAAAAGGCACGGATCCCCGCTACCCCTTGCCCACCACAAGCCCGCACCTGTTTACCGTCTGCAGGCACCATTCCACCCAGCGCATACACCGGTAGCCGGGCTTGGGCCACTAGCCTGGCAAAACCGGCCCAGCCCAACGTTAGCGTATCTGGATGAGATGCGCTCGGGGCCACCGGCGACAGCAAGGCGAAATCGCAACCCAGGGTGACAGCACGTTCCAATTCCAACTCATTATGACAAGAGGCCCCCACCCACTGTCCGGCCGGCAAGGGCCGTCGCTCCAGCTCAGCAAGCTGCCGGGACTTAAGCTGGACGCCGCAACCCAACCTTCGTGCTCCTTCGATATCGGCGTTCAACAAACAACGCCGCTGAGCAGAGGCCTCCTCGGCAAGAACGCGGCCAAGCTCGTCTCGTACTCGCTCTATAGCCAAACCCGGCAAGCGAATTTGCAGCAATGCATCACCACGTTGCAAACGCTGCTGCAAATCTACGCGCAAGGCCTCGGTATCACGCAGATCGGGAGTAATCTCACAAATTCCAGGCAGACGCACAGCCGCCAGCAAGGGCCGATCCGCAGGAGGCATGCTCGCGATATCGATCTCCTCCGGAGTCAACCAGGCCATGCGCTGGCCTTCACAACCGTGGGGAGTTCCTTGCCAAGCTCGTACACGCAAGCCTTCCAATATGATGCGCCGCTGTGAGTAGGCCCAGGGGATGCGGATCAAGGACCGCATCACTCCCGCCCGTATCCCCAGCTCTTCGTGTAACTCACGCCGCAATGCCGCACCAGCATTCTCCCCGGCGTCACGCTTACCGCCTGGAAACTCCCAGCACCCTGCAAAATCCTGAGATGGACGCCGCTCAGTCATCAATAGCCGACCCTGTTCATCGGCCAGGATACCTGCAACCACCTCGATCACCTTATATGCGGAGACATCGGACATTTATGGCGCAACGCGGCGCTGGTAATCGACGAAGGCAAAAGCATAAGCATGGCAGGCATCGGCCGGATGGGATTCGCGATGCAACACCTGCCACTGGGCCGGATCAATAGCCGGGAAGAAGGTGTCTGCGTCCGACACCTCAGTATCCACTTCAGTCAAATGTAAAGTACGCACCTGTGGCATAGCCAACCGATAGATCTCAGCCCCACCGATGACCATAATTTCCGTATCGGCATGGATGATCCCACTGAACTCACGAAACGTCTGCTGGCCTGGGTAGGGGGCCTGGTGCTGCCGGGTAAGTACCAGATTGGTTCGGCCCGGCAAGGCTTTGCCAATCGACAGCGCCGTGTGATAACCCATCAACACGGTGCGTCCCATGGTCAGTGCCTTGAAACGCCTGAGATCATCAGGCAGATGCCAGAGCAACTCACCTTGGCGGCCAATAGCACCCCGGTGATCCAATGCCGCAATCAGTGACAGAGTCACGATTTATACCGCCACCGGAGCACGGATTGCCGATTGTGGGTGATAGTGTTTGAGCTCAATATCCTCGAAGCGAAAATCGAACAATGAATTCACCTCGGTATTCAAGCGCAGTTGCGGCAGCTCTCCCGGGGTGCGCTGGAGCTGCTCACGGGCCTGATCAAGGTGATTGAGGTACAAGTGCGCATCGCCCAGGGTATGAATGAAGTCGCCAACATCCAGCCCGGTCACCTGGGCCATCATCCGGGTGAGCAACGCGTAACTGGCGATATTGAAAGGCACGCCAAGAAAGACGTCTGCACTACGTTGGTACAGCTGGCAGGATAGCTTGCCCTCGGCTACATAGAACTGGAACAGCAGGTGGCAGGGTGGCAGGGCCATCTGCTCAAGCTCACCAACATTCCAGGCATTCACAAGCAGGCGCCGCGAATCGGGATGGTAATGGATCGCATTCACCACCTCGGCAATTTGATCAATACTGTGCCCATCGGCCGTTGCCCAGGAGCGCCATTGCTTACCGTACACCGGGCCCAGTTCGCCGTGCTCATCAGCCCAGTCATTCCAAATACTCACCCCATGTTCGCGCAGATAAGCAATGTTGGTGTCACCGCGCAAAAACCAGAGCAGTTCATGGACCACCGATTTCCAGTGCACCTTCTTAGTGGTCAGCAGCGGAAACCCTTGATCCAGTCGATAACGCATCTGCCAACCGAAAACACTCAGCGTTCCGGTACCG
>CAJXGK010000390.1 GCA_913053815.1 uncultured Rhodanobacteraceae bacterium | reverse complement strand
ACCCAAATGGCCGGTCACGTCGACCACCTCACCGATGAAATACAGTCCTGGGATCAAGCGGGAGGCCATCGTCTGCGAGGACAGTTGGGCGGTATCGACGCCGCCCAGAGTGACCTCGGCGGTGCGATAGCCCTCCGAGCCGCTGGCGACCAGGGGCCAGTTCGCCAGCCGTGTCCCGATGTCTTCCAGCTCAGCCTGGCGATACTGGCGCAGCGGCCGGCTCGGCAACTCCACCTCGCACAGGCGGTGGGCCAGCCGTCGCGGCAGCATCTCCGCAAGTACGGTACGCAGTTGGGTTGTCGGCCGTTCCTCGCGCAACTGCATCAATACCTTGGCCACGTTGACACCCGGTAGCAGGTTCAGCTTCAGCTCATCGCCCGGTTGCCAATACGATGAGATCTGCAGGATTGCTGGGCCGCTTACGCCGCGATGAGTGAACAACATGCTGGAGCCGAAGCTGACCCCGTTGCAGTGGCTTGTTACCGGCAATGCGAGACCAGCCAGACCTTCGTAACGCTGCTGATGCTTGCCGCTTAGAATCAATGGAACCAGGCCGGCACGGGTCGGCAGTACAGCATGGCCAAACTGCCGCGCCAGGTCGTATCCAAAGCCGGTCGCACCCATCCGCGGGATCGACAATCCACCGCTGGCGACTACCAGCGATTGTGTATGAAACCTGCCCTTGCTGGTGCACAACTCGAAGCCATCATTACGCCGTACCTCACTGATGCGACAATCGGTGTGGATACGCACCCCGGCTTCGGCACACTCGTCCAGCAGCATACGGACGATCTGCTTAGACGAGACATCGCAGAACAACTGGCCCCATTCCTTTTCATGCCAGGTAATACCGTGACGCTCGATCAGATCGATGAAATCGTAAGGCGTGTAGCGGGCCAGTGCCGACTTGCAGAAGTGAGGGTTCGCCGATAGATAGTTCTCGGGCGTGACGCCAAGGTTGGTGAAATTGCAGCGCCCGCCACCGGACATCAGAATTTTCTTGCCAACCCGCTTGACGTGCTCGATAACCCGCACGCGACGACCGCGTTGGGCCGCTACGCGTGCACACATCAGCCCAGAGGCACCACCACCGATAATAATCACGTCGCTGCTTTCGGGTACGGTCATCAGTACCCCGACGTGCCGATGCGCCCCTGGCAGTGGCCAGCTGCGCAGGGGGGCGCACGATACGAATTCGGCACCCCTGCTGACGATATTCCTCGTCTTACAGCTGGCATCGGCCGAGCACCAAGAACACTGCTCCGCCTGCGGTTCACGCCGACTTGGCCGGCCGTGCCAGGCGGCTGACCCAGCGGTACATGGCGGCGCTGATAGCCACAAAGACAATGCCTCCGACCCACACCGAGTCCGGTCCAAAGCCCTTACCGACCAGGGCCAGCGGGGCCTCGCGTCCGGAAAACACCACGATTGCGGCAATAATCACGCCGATGATGCTTTCGCCAACGATCATCCCCGAGGCCATCAGAATACCCATCTGCCGGGTATTCTGTGGATTCGGTGCGCGGGCGGCACGGCGATCATAAGCCCAGCCGACCAAGGCACCAACCACAATCATCAGGGTGACTTCGGTGGGTAGGTAAATGCCCAGGCCCACGGCCAGCGGTGGCAAGCGCACGTGGTTGCCAAACAGACCCAGCACTTCATCGACCACGATGATTCCGCCGCCGATGGCCACCCCCAAGCCGATCAGGCTCCAGTCGATGTTGTGTTGGAGCACCCCCTGGGCCAGTGCTGAAATCAGTCCGGCCTGGGGTGCCGCCAGAGCATTCGCGGTCGCGTTGGCCGCACCGACAAAGCCATAGGCCTGGCTGAGCAAGTTGAGCACGACCGGGATAATAAATGCCCCGGCAATGACCCCTATGACCAAGGCCAACTGCTGTTTCCACGGCGTGGCGTCGACCAGTTGGCCGGTCTTCAGGTCCTGTAGGTTGTCGTTGGCAATCGTGGCACCGGCAAACACCACCGAAGACGTGAACAAAGCGAAGGCCACCAACGCCTTGCCGGCACTCGCCGGCAAACTGGACTGCACGCCAATGGCCAGCAGCACTGCGGCAATGACGATGACCAGGATGCCGATGCCCGACAACGGGCTGTTGGAGGAGCCCACCAATCCCGCCATGTAGCCGCACACCGCCGCCACAAAGAAACTCATCAGTGCCACAAACACCACCCCACCAATGGTCAGCAGCCAGAGCTGTGATCCAAGTCCACTAGCGGTGCTGAATGCACCCAATAACCAGGCGATCGGTAACATTGATAACAGTGTAACCAGGGCCACGATACCGATCGGAATATCGTGTTCGGTACGCGGCAGGTTGTCACCCTGTCCAGTCTTGC
>CAJXGK010000389.1 GCA_913053815.1 uncultured Rhodanobacteraceae bacterium | reverse complement strand
CAACAACATTCCGTCGGTGTTGGCGCATGGCATACTGTCCCATGAACAGGCTGCTGGGCTGCCGCATTCCGATGTGTCCATGGCTGACGTACAGGACAGGCGGGACAAGGTCCAGGTGCCGGGTGGTTTACGGCTTCACCAATACGCCAACCTCTATTTCGATGCCCGTAATCCGATGATGTACAAGCGATTGGCGCAGGTCGAGTCGCTGTGTGTGCTCAGTGTCACCACCGACGTTTTGAATTTGCCGGACGTGGTGATTTCGGACCAGAATGCGGCGAGTAACTATGTGCGGTTCTATCCCGTGAGTTTTCTTGCTGTTCTGAACTTCGACCAGATTTATGCGGATGACTGGCGTCATCCAGATGACCCTATCACTTATTGGCAGCACAAATCCGCGAAATGTGCAGAAGTGTTGGTGCCCAACAGCATCCCCATGGACTTCGTACCCAAGGCGTACGTGGTGAGCGAGGCGGCAGGGGCGAATCTATTGGCTGCTGGTTTTCCGAGACCGGTCGAAACTATGCCGAGACTGTTTTTCAGGTGATGACAATGGCGAAAGTACTAATCGGTGATCTTTTTAAGAGCAAGGCAAAGACCCTTGTAAACACTGTCAACTGTGTCGGTGTCATGGGCAAGGGGATTGCGCAGGCGTTTAGGAAACGCTTCCCCGAAATGTTCAATGACTATGCGCGGCGTTGTGAGTTGGGGCAGGTGCAGCCTGGCGAGCCCTACCTTTATACGGATATGCTCGGCACATCGATCATTAATTTTCCGACCAAGAAGCACTGGCGTTCTCCTTCGCGCCTGGATGATGTAATCAAGGGGCTGGATATTTTTGTGGAGAAGCATAAGGAATGGGGGGTCGAGTCAGTTGCTTTTCCACCGTTGGGCTGTGGGAATGGCGGGCTTGACTGGGCGGTGGTTGGCCCGGTGATGTACCAGCGCCTGTCTACTTTGGATATACCGGTCGAGATCTACGCACCATACGGCGCGCCGAAGCAGCAACTGACTGAAGGATTTCTCAATCAGGCATCGGCTAACCCCCAGTTTGTGAAAGGGCATAAGCAGAAGAAGCTGAGCACGGAATGGGTTGCATTGCTGGAGGTAGTCAATCAGCTACAGAGCCAGCCCTATGCAAATCCTGTGGGTAGAACGATATTCCAGAAGATCAGTTATATCTTCACAGAGCAGGGAGTGGGCACGGGATTTCGTTTCAAACAGGGAAGTTATGGCCCCTTCTCAGCAGAAGTGAAGGAAGCGCTATCGGTGTTTGCTAATGCCAACCTGATTCAGGAACAGCAATTAGGACGCATGACGGCATTGCGGATTGGTCCTGAATATGAATCGGTTCGAGCGAAGTACGCTGACCAGTTCAAGGTTTTTGAAAAGAAGATTAACATGACGGTTGATCTCTTCAGCCGGATCAAGTCAACAGCGCAGGCCGAAGAGGTGACGACTGTGCTCTATGCTGCGAGGAAACTAAAAAAGGGTAGCCGGGATGAATCGGTAAGCGAAAAGGATATTTACGATTCCATTCTGGAGTGGAAAAAGGATTGGCGAAAAGCAGACAAGCAGGCGGCGATTGCATCGGCAATTCGTAATCTTGAGATGCTGGGGTGGCTGAGGCTACAGTATAGTGATTCTCTAGCGGTAGAAGATTTCTGAAAGGTACCCCGGCTTGGCGACTAAACTCACCGAAAACGCCATCGAACAACTGGCTATCGAACTGCTGGCCAGGCAAGGGTATAACTACACCCACGGCGCTGAACTTGCCCCTGATGCAGCACACCCGGAACGCGCCTCGTTTGGGGATATGTTTCTGGAGGGCCGATTGCGCAACGCAGTGGTGCGGCTTAATCCCTCGATTCCGCCAGATACGCAGGAACAAGCGATCAAGGAGGTGTTGCGGATCTCTCCCCTGGAGCTGTTAGCGGCCAATGAAACCTTCCACAAACTGCTGACCAACGGCGTGGAGGTGGAGTACCAGTACGAAGAGCGGGCCAAGGGCGACAAGGTTTGGCTGGTGGACTTCGAAAGCCCTGATGCTAACGCGTCGCCGTCGTAGCGGCACACAAGCCGGGATAGCGGTCCTGCTGCTGGTTTTCGATAAGTGTCGTGCCCTTCGGCGGGTTCAAGAATTCATCATGCATGTGTTCGTTCCTCGATGGGCTGGAGTTCCTCGACAATCTGCTCAATGCCGTTGGTGCGGAAGCGGATATCGATGCCGCTGGTGCTGACGGTGATGTCCTCGACCAGCAGTTGCACGATCCGCCGCTGCTCGCGCCCTGTTCCGCGACCAGGCGGCCTGCCCCTTCCGCGCCTTCGCGCGGCACCGCCTCGGCGCGCGCGCCCTGGAGCAACCCGCCCCCGGACTCGACCCGCGCGA
>CAJXGK010000388.1 GCA_913053815.1 uncultured Rhodanobacteraceae bacterium | reverse complement strand
AAGCCGATCTGGAACCCTTTTTCGAGTTCCATCCCTGGCTTTACCTGGTGCTGGTACCGGCGGTTTCCATGCGCTTGTGGACCGAAGAACGTCGTGGCGGTACGCTGGAACTCCTGTTAACCCTACCCATTGGCCGTTGGTCGGCCATGCTTGCCAAGTTTTTCGCAGCCTGGCTATTCGTGGGCCTGGCCTTGGCGTTGACGTTTCCGATGTGGCTCACCGTGAATTATCTGGGTCATCCCGACAACGGCGCGATTCTGGTCGAATATCTGGGCAGCTTGTTGCTGGCCGGGGCGATACTCTCCATCGGCACCTGTCTATCTGCCGCGACTCGCAATCAGGTGGTGGCGTACATTCTCACGGTCGCAGTAGGCTTTCTGTACCTGGTCAGTGGCGAACCGATGATCCAGGACGCGTTGGCGCATGTACTGCCCACATTGGCCTTGAATGGACTGGCTGAGTTCAGCTTTTTGATCCATTTTCAGGCCATCCAACAGGGTGTGCTCGATCTCGGTGATATCGTTTTCTTTCTACTGACGATCGTAGCCTGGCTCACTGCGGGTGGTGTCATGCTGGGCATAATCCGGGCCGACTGAGTGCACCCGCGGCGCTTCTATGGAGTATTGGGGCTGCTGGCGATGGCGCTGCTGTATGCGGCATTGGTGCTGTTGAGCGGGCAACTGTTCGATGGTATCCGTTTTGATTTAACCCAGAATCACGTGCATACCTTGGCGCCGGGAACCGTACGTATCGCCCGGTCCTTACATCAACCTATCCATCTGGTGCTGTTCTTTTCGCGGCATGCCAGCCGTGACCAACCCCGACTGCGTGCTTATGAGCAGCGGGTGCTCGGGATGCTGAAAGAGATTCAGCGCCATGCGCATGGCATGTTGCAGGTACAGGTACTCAATCCGACCCCGTATTCCGAGGCGCAAGACCGAGCCCTCGCTTACGGTTTGACGCCTATGCCCGGTGGGGCGGGAGGGGCGCGAACCTTCTTGGGTCTGGTCGGCACCAATGGCACGACGGGGTTGGCGGTATTACCCTTTCTGCAGCCGGACAAGGAAGCCTTTCTGGAATACGACATCGCGCGGATGCTCTACGAGCTGTCCTCTTCCCAGCAGCCGGTAGTGGGACTGATTACGGGACTCTCGCTCGATACCACCAGGACGACCTCGGCAGGCCGGGGCACCCCCCAATGGAGCGTGTTGCGGCAGCTGCGAAAACTGTTTCGTCTGCAGGTACTGAATCCGAAAAATTTACGTGTCATTCCCGCAGCTGTACGGGTGTTGTTGCTGATTCAGCCGTCCAACCTGACCGCTACCGCACGTCAGGCTATCGAAGCTTATCTACTACGCGGCGGGCATCTGGCACTGTTTTTGGATCCCGATCCCCAAACTCTGCCACCGGGCTATGCGGCCCTCAGTGCCCATGCGGCGGCCCGCGCCATGGCCCCGCTTCTCGCGCAATGGGGCGTGACGTTCAATCCGGGCCGGGTCGTGCTGGATCCACCGCTGGCGCGCAGTATTCAAGCGGGTTCTGGCAGCGTCAGGGACCCGGCCCTGATTGGATTGGGCCGGGCTGAAATCAGCCATGATGATGTCACTACAGCCGGTCTGTCGAGCATCAATGTATCCAGTGCCGGTACCTTCGAGCAGGTCAGGCATGCCCCATTACGGCTGCTGCCGCTGTTGCAGTCCGGTCCCGACGCAGGTCTGGTGTCGGCGGCCCGGGTGATTGCTTCGCGGAACCCGCCAACACTTCTCGACGGCTTTCATGCCGGTATGGATCGTTATGTGATTGCCGGCCGTCTGATTGGTCCGCTGCAGCCGGGCGCTCCCCCTGCCGACATCATCGTGGTGGCCGATACCGACCTGCTCAGTGACCGGCTCTGGGTGCAGTGGTTGCCATTTTTTGGCCAAACACTGGCCAGCCCATTCGCCAACAACGGAGATTTTTTTCTCAATGTTGTGGATAACCTTAGTGGTTCCTCGGCGTTGATCTCGATCCGCGGCCGAGCTGTTTCGGTACGGCCTTTCACTCGCCTGAAAGTATTGCGGGCCACGGCGGCCGCGGCCTATCGCGAGCGCAAATTGGCGTTGGAGCAGCAATTGGATGCGGTGCAACGACAAGTCTTGTCGATCGAACAGGCCGGTTCAAGTCTTACTACAGCGCTGCAGACACAGCGCCCGCGTCGAGCAGCATTGAAGCGCAGTAAGAAGGAGATTCGTCGTCAACTGCGCCGTATTGAACGGCATCTGAATGCCCGTATTCAGAGCTTGGAGGCGAATATCATGTTTATCGATACCGCACTGATTCCTGCGCTGCTCAGCTTGTTGGCCTTGCTGGTGGTCGTGGTGCGCAGTTGGCAGAGACATTGGGGTCAGAACCCGCCA
>CAJXGK010000387.1 GCA_913053815.1 uncultured Rhodanobacteraceae bacterium | reverse complement strand
AGAGCATACGATTTGCCACACCGGTACAACAGATTGTTTTGCAGGAATACATCGATGCCGTCAAGCAGTGTGAAGCCCGAGTTGCGGGGTTGGTCCGGGAGATGGAGCAAGTGCTGCTGCACTGGGAGTTGGCCCCTGTGGTCAAAGCACTGATGGCATTACGCGGAATCAAGCTGATCAGTGCCATGACGATTGTTGCGGAACTGGGTGATATCACACGCTTTGATTCGCCCCGGCAACTGATGAGTTATTTGGGACTGGTTCCCAGTGAGCACAGTAGTGGGCAAACGTGCCGCCGCGGAGGGATTACCAAAACTGAGAATGGTCATGTCCGTCGGGTTCTGGTTGAGGCGGGTTGGTGTTATCGATTTCCAGCGAGAAAGACGGCCCATCTGCAGCGGCATGCAGAGCAATGCTCTGAAACCGTGCAGGCCATTGCCTGGAAAGCCCAGAAGCGGCTCTGTGGAAGGTACGACCATCTTCTGGAACGGGGGAAGGTAAAAGTACAGGTGTGTACCGCAGTCGCCAGGGAACTGGTGGGTTTTATCTGGGCGATTGCTGGTGAAACGCTGCCTACAGCAGTCAGCAGCGCACGGTAAAGTCACGTCTTCACCAAGTGATATAAACGGACAAAAGCGATGAATCCATTCACTAGCAACGAGTTTTTTGGTCAGGGCATGAGGGGCCGGTTGGAGAACCCTCGATCCTCCTATGAGGCGCCCGGTACACTGGGACGACCCTCGATTCTAGAACGAGGCAGCTCCACGACGAAGAGAAGTCAGGCGGTTTCGACCCGCGCATATCAGAGTGATCTACCGTCGTTGAATGCCGCTCGTACCCTGACCCAAGTACTTGTTGTTAAAGAAAAGCATTTGCAGGGAAAAAGAAAATGATGAAATGATGGAGTCAAGACTTGACAGGTCAATACATATCAGGAGGCTGTCCGAGAACAGGGCCGCTGAGGGAAAGCTGCTTTGAGGTCGATTTTCTGTTCTCGGACAGCCTCCCAAACCACAACTCATGCTGGCGACACAAGAAAACGCTAACTACGACAGTCGGAGCACGGAGGATGGTAATGAACAACAGCCCGGCAAACCAGACCGGTTCACAGGTTAGGAACACAACCTGTTACATGTGCGCCTGTCGCTGCGGCATTCGTGTCACCATTGAAGATGGCAAGATCCGCTATATCGAAGGCAACCCTGAACACCCGCTGAATAAGGGTGTGATCTGTGCCAAGGGTTCTTCTGGCATTATGAAACAATATTCACCGGCCCGGCTAACCCGTCCGCTGCGGCGCAAGCCCGGCACGGAACGTGGTGCGGGGGAATTCGAACCCATTTCCTGGGAAGATGCCTTCGCGCTGATGGAGGAACGACTACGTGCTATCCGTGAAACTGACCCCAAGCGCTTTGCCTTCTTTACTGGCCGCGACCAAATGCAAGCCTTAAGTGGCTTATTTGCCAAACAGTTCGGAACTCCGAATTACGCCGCCCACGGCGGTTTTTGTTCGGTAAATCTAGCCGCTGGTATGATTTACACCATGGGTGGCTCATTTTGGGAATTTGGTGGGCCGGATCTAGACCGGGCGCGGCTTTTTATCATGCTCGGTACCGCCGAAGACCACCATTCCAACCCCTTGAAAATCGCACTGGCCAAGTACAAACGCGGCGGCGGCCGCTTCATCTCCATCAACCCGGTGCGGACCGGTTATTCAGCCATTGCCGATGAATGGATTCCGATCAAACCGGGTACCGATGGCGCACTGTTACTGGCCCTGATCCATGAGATCATCCTGCAAGGGCTGTATGACCGGGAATTCCTGGTCCAGTACACCAACGCCCCGGAACTGGTCAATATTGAAAAAGACAACCGGGAATTTGGTATGTTTCTGCGTGCGGAAGTCCCCAGCGAAGAAGGCTGCTTCGACCCCCAGAACAAACTCTGGTGGGATCGCCATACACAAAAGGCGGTACTGAACCGGACCGAAGGTGCAGACCCGCATTTAATGGGTGAATTTACTCTTCCCGACGGGGTGGCTGTCAAACCGTCTTTTCAATTGCTCAAGGAACGGGTCGAACAATACACCCCCGAATGGGCCGAAAACATCACCGGCATTCCAGCAACCACCATCCGCCGTCTGGCTCATGAAACCGGCATTACCGCCCGTGATCAGAAAATCGAGCTGCCCATCGCCTGGACGGATGTCTGGGGCAAGGACCACGACACCATTACCGGCAATCCGGTGGCATTCCACGCCATGCGCGGCCTGGCCGCCCATTCCAACGGCTTCCAGACGATCCGGGCGCTGGCCATCCTGATGACCATGCTGGGGACCATCGACCGGCCCGGCGGGTTTCGCCACCGGGCGCCGTTCCCAAGGCCGATACCGCCGTGCGCCAAGAACCCGA
>CAJXGK010000386.1 GCA_913053815.1 uncultured Rhodanobacteraceae bacterium | reverse complement strand
ACCTTTCGCGTGCTGAAGAAAAACGAACTGCGCAACTTCGGTGAATATCGTACCCAAACTTTGGTGATGCGCGAGTTCAACCGCATGGCATTGGCCGAGGGCAACGGTGAACCCTATGTCAGTCTGTTACAGCCCCCACCCGGGCAGCACGCGCCGCTCACCTACTCGGAGCGGGGGGTCATTCGGGACGAACTGGACGCCCGTCTGGCTGGTATGGCACTCGCGCTGATCCAGAAGGTTGAGCGGTTGCCACGTCGGCACTTGATGGATGTTTTAATCTTGATAGCCCAACCCAAGCGGCTGTTGGCGAGCGTTGGCACGGAGAAGGCGCAAACTCTGACGGAGTATTTGAGGGGCGGCAATATTCCCTTTGAGCCCTCGCGCTTGGTCGACGGTCGGGTTCACAATTGGTTGCGTCACTTTGAATCGACAGGCTTGATACGCATGGAGGCCCGTGGCGATTTTCTGGTAGCTGTGACCGGGCAAAGTATTCCCGAGTATCTGTCCTGCGATCAGCAAGCAACAGGTGCTGCCGTGATCCTGTTACGCGCAGTCGAGCAGATGCAGGCGGCGGGCGAGGAAATACATCAGGCCGGCGACTCTTTGGTTAAACAGGGGTAATCGGGGGACGAGGTGATGCAGGAATGGATCAGGCAGTTTTCGGCCAGCAGGCGCGCCCCACGCCTGTGGTTCGAGCGCCTGATCCTCTTCAGTGAAGCAAGCCATGAGCACCTTATTCGCACCGTTTCCTTTCATCGTGGCTTGAATCTGGTGTGGGCGAAGGAGCCGGAACCCGGTAGCGCTCAAGGCACCCGTGCCGCCGGCCACGGTGTAGGCAAGACCTCGTTATGTCTGTTGTTGCGCCTGTGTCTGGGGGATACGGCCAAGGCGGTCACCGAGCTGCGCGAAACATTGCTTGGTGAGTTTCCACGGGGCGGTGTAGCGGCCGTGCTGCATATGGAAGGGCAGCCATTCACACTGTTTCGCCATTTCAACGTGCATAAAGATGATATTGCCTTACCGGGTGACGACATTGCAGCACTGTGGGGCGATACAAGTAATTCCACCAACCATGCCTTTTTGCAGCAACTCGCCGATACCATGATGGAGCGGGTTGCACCACGAGTGATTCCTGAAACCGGGCAGAGCATCGAATGGCGACATGTGCTGGCCTGGATCAGCCGCGACCAGGGCTCGCGTTTCAAGTCCTTTTTTTCCTGGCGCGAGGGTGAAGGCACGGGTTTACAACGCACCCGCCAGGACCCACCGGTTGTCATGCGTGCCGTGTTGGGGCTGCTGGAGCAGACTGAATCGGCCTTGATGAAAGAACTGGCGCAGGCTAAACAGGTTAAGGAAACACTGCTGCAAGAATCGACGTTGATTCGTCGTCGCATCGAATCCAACCTGCGAGCTTGGTGCCAAGCCCCGGATGATTTACCGCTTTACTCGGATGACCTGTTTGGCACTTCAGTGGAACAGAAAGCTCAGCAAGCTGCTGCCGAGGCTAAAGCTACGCTGGCCGACTGGAATGCCCGGCAGGATGAAGCCGAGCAGGCGCTGGCAGATATACGCGTGAAACGGGAATCGTTGCAGCGGCAGTTCGACAAGGCAGATATGGAATTCGAGTTGGCTGATGCAGCAAGAAAGGGGGACGAGGCGGCCTATCGAGCCATTGGTGAAAAGTTGCTGAATCTGAAGCAGCTTGCAGGAGATTGTCGGGAAGGCAATATTCCGTTTTCCCAGTGCCGGCACATCCTGGCGGAAATTGGGCGCCTGCAAGGCTCCCGCAATCTGCGGGATGCACGCGATGAAAAGAATCTGCAACGTGCTATGACGGAATTTGCTTCACGAGCTGGTGAGGCCCTGCAGCGCAAACAAGAGATCGAGGCTGAACTCCGGAATCTGGATGGCGAAGAAGCCAAGCAGTTAGCCAAACGTAACCAGATACGCGCCGTGCGGGATCGCACTGCCAACGAAGCCCATCGAGGGGCAGAATTGTTTGCGGAGCTGGAACGCTGGAAACAATCGGCCGGTTCCAGCGTAGCCCAGGAAGCGATTGATCAGTCTCAAGCCAGAATTTCGGAAGCCAGGCGGGCTACAGATAACGTGCTTGTTCGGTTGGAGAGGATACGCCACGAGCGATCCGAGCGGGAACAGCGGCTGAACCGCACCATGGAGGCCATCACTCAGGAGTTGTTGTCCGATGCGGTCGGCACATTCGATCCGCGAGACGAAGATCGTCCTTTTCGCCTTTCTGTACGAGGTGGCGAGGCTTATCGGGTATTGGAAGTTCTGTTGGGTGATATCGCTTGCCTGATGGAAAGTGCAGAAAGTGGAAACGCTTTTCCGGGCTTTGTCATCCATGATTGCCCACGCGAGGCGGACATGGGCATTGGACTCTATCAGAACTTTTT
>CAJXGK010000385.1 GCA_913053815.1 uncultured Rhodanobacteraceae bacterium | reverse complement strand
CCTGGAACATGACCAGCGACCCGGTCGATGGGTTCGATGTCACCCCGGAAGCGTTCGGCCGTTCGCGCATCCAGTAGTAGCCCGCCTTGCTCAAGTAGCGATGGCAAATGTTCGGATCTCGGTAAGGTCCGTTCGTCGAAGCGAGCATTTTTCCTGCTTGCAGCGATCGTCTGCCGTGGACCTGGTGGGGATGCGGGGCCCGACTCAAGCGTTGCCGGCAATGCTTGCCAAGCCTGCCAACCTCCATCGAGGACCTGGGCTGGGTACCCCAGCAAGTGCATCATCCACCACAGTCGAGCCGCCGCCACCGCACCACCGGCAGCATCGTAGGCAACCAGCCCCTGGCCGGGCTGCCAACCCCAGGTCAGCAAACGCTTTATGAAGACCTGCGTATCGGGTAGCGGATGGCGGCCCTGACCGTGGATGGTTTGGGAAAGATCAGCTAAGTGCTGATCCAAATGGCTGTACACGGCACCGGGTAGATGCGCATCGACAAACGCGGGCCCACCCTGCTCGGAATCGGCCAGAACATATCGGCAATCAACCACCAGCGGTCTGTCCACACCGCGCAAATTGTCGGCAAGTTCCTGCGCCGAAATCAATACCGGCGAATTTATCTCTGACGCATTCATGTCAAGCTCACACGCCGCACCAGATTCACCAGTATCGCCGCTGTCGCCCCCCAGATACGTGGACCTGGGAAATCAAATTCATGCAGGGTACGCGTTGTTCCCAGGTACTCCACCTTGCTGGAACGCCAGCGGCTCGGGTCAAGAAACTCTGCCAAGGGCACTTCGAAAACTTCGGCGACTTCCTCAGGATTGGGGTGGGGCTGGAAATCTACATCGATTTCGGCAACTACCGGGGTCACACAAAAGCCACTGATCGTATCCAGACAATCAAGAAAGCCAAGGGGCTGAACTGCGTGTGCAGGTAGGCCGATTTCCTCAGCACATTCGCGTAATGCCGTCGCCACCGGCCCGCCATCGTCGGGGTCACAACTACCCCCTGGGAAACTGACCTGGCCGGCATGTTGCCGTAGATCAGCATTGCGCCGGGTGAACAGTATCTGGACACCTTGCGGATCCACCCGTAACGGTACCAGCACGGCAGCCGGGATACCTGGGGAGGTACCGAGCAGGTCGTGCAGTTCGCGATGATTCCAGCCCGGAGGCTGCGGTGGAACCTGCAAAGATTGTAAGGCGGGAACGATCTTGGCTAGTTCAGAGTTCATGCGGATTCGCTCCGCAATAGCCCGACCTTATGTCGCCGATAGCGCCATGGCATGAGCACCCCCGGCGTGCCGGGCGCGATGTGTTGCGACAATCCCCTATACGGGGTACGACAGGCTGTAAAAACACACCAGTACTGGACATCCGCTTATTGTAGAGCCCCCAAACAAAAACGGGGCACCTCAGCGCCCCGTTCCTTATCCAGACCCGATCCAGGCTTATTGGTTGTCGATACGCAGCAATTTGATATCAAATTTGACCGCTACATCCGGGCCGACATCGGGGGGCAGACCGCGCAATCCGAAAGCGAATTTTGGCGGTGCGTAGATCTGCCACCGGGCACCGACCACCATTCTCGGCAGTACTTCCTTCCAGGCGCTAAGCGCCTTTTTTACTTCGATGGTTATCGGCTTGCCCTTGGCGTAACTGCTGGCGATCTCGCGTCCACCGGTCAGGGAAATCCGATAATGCATGGTCACCTTGGAATCGAGGGTCGGATGTACGTGACCCGTACCACGTTCAAGAACCCGGTACTGGATGCCATTCGGTAACGTAACAATTCCCGGTTTGGACTTGTTGGTAGCCAGAAAAGCATCACTCTTTTGCAGGTTCGTGGCCGCCAAGCGTCGGAATCTGGCTTCCGATTCCTTACGGATACGCCCTTGTAGGCTGACCAACTGATTACGCATATCCCTGATCGCGACAGTTGGCTTTTTTCTGGCGTAGGCATCCTCAAGACCACGGATTACACGTCTTAGATCTACCTGTTCCCCGAATACTTTTTTCCACACGGCAAGACGGTTACCCACCTGATAACCCAACGCATAGGACAACTGGGTCTTGTTGACGGGCACCATCGGCGGGGCCTTGACTGCATTGGTCCTGGCCGGAGGTGTTGCCCTGGGTGTTGGAGCCTGGGCGAAAACCGCCGGTGCAAACGCGGCAAAAGCTACGAAGACGTAGCGGTTGAGCTTGGACATACGCAAACTTCTCCTGAAAACGAGTGGCCGGACAACTTGGCCTCAAAGCGTAGAGTCTAATCGTGACAAAAGGTTCCCGAGAACCTTGCATTATCAGCCAATTTCTTATCACCCGGTTGCCTTCCCCACCCCTATTCCCGCCATATCCAGCATCTGGTTGTGAATCGACAACCGTGACACCACGCCACATTTTCTCAACACTACCG
>CAJXGK010000384.1 GCA_913053815.1 uncultured Rhodanobacteraceae bacterium | reverse complement strand
CGCTATGCCACCATCAGTCTGGTGTTCTCGCTGCTCGGCTCGCTAGTCGGCTATGCCCTGGGCTATTTTGCCTTCGCCGTCCTGCAACCATTATTGCTGAAGCTGGGCTGGACCGATGCGCTTGATCTTATCGTGGTGCAGTTGCGGGGAGATGTGATTCTGCACCCCTGGACCATGTTTTGGCTGTTGGTGCTGGCGGGGTTCACTCCGGTACCGCTGAAGCTGTTTACCTGGGCTTCGGGCATTGTTGGTGTTCCTTTAGGGGCATTTGTTGCAGGCATGCTGGTTGGACGTGGCAAGCGGGTCTATCTATTGGCCATACTGTTACGCTGGATGGGGCCGCGTGCCGAGACTTTTCTGCATCGCTGGATTGAGTGGATTGGCTGGCTGTTGCTGGCCTTGTTTGCCATTCTGGCGCTGTGGTGGTTCGGTCTGCACTAAAGCTCGGCTATGCTTGAGCCTATGCGCTGCACCTTTTTCTTTCGATGGCTGCTCGTCGCGATTTTGGCTGGCTTTCTTGCCTCTTGCGCAAGCGAGCCCCGAGTCGTTTCGGTGCACAGCTACTACCCTCCCGAAGCGCCGGCTCAGATCTATCCACCGGTGGCGCGCGGACATTACCGAGTGAGGCGGGGTGACACCCTCTACAGCATCGCCTTTCGGCATGATATGGACTATCGAGATCTGGCACGAATCAATCACATCAACACGCCCTACACCATCTATCCCGGGCAGGTTTTAAGCCTACCTACCCAGCCGGGTTTTAAACGCTCAACTACTCTGCCTGCCCATTCGCCCACTGTGGTCCACCGGCGTCGCTCCTCGCGCCCGGCATCGGTAGCACCTACCCCCCCTGTAGCGAGGGCCGGGGCCGGGTCGGTGCAAGTGCATGCTCCCGTACCGGTTTCACCCAATATGTCGGCCGCTTTGGGTCCGGGGCGCAGCAAAGATGGGATCGTATGGTATTGGCCGTTGAGAGGCCCGATCCTGTCCGCTTTCCGGACCCATGATCCAGGCCGGCAAGGCATCGATATTGCCGGCAAGATGGGCGAACCGGTGCATGCTGTAGCCAGCGGCGTGGTGGTTTATAGCGGTAGTGGCCTGATCGGTTACGGTGAGCTGGTTATTGTCAAACATTCTGATACTTATCTATCTGCCTACGGTCATAACCGGGTGCGGCTGGTCAAGGAAGGTGATCGGGTCAAGGCTGGCCAGGTGATTGCTGAGATGGGCTCCTCAGGGGCGTCCCGTGTCGAATTGCACTTCGAAATCCGCCGCAACGGCAAGGCCGTTAATCCGCTAAATTATCTACCGCAACGTTGAGGCCTTGCCTAAGAACCTGCCGGTCTTGGCAAGGATCTACTGGGACGGTGGAAAATCGGTTCATTTTTTTGATCTTTATCGTTAAATAGAACCCGCACACTCAAAAGATTAAAAAACCACCCTCCGTTTTTCCATCAAAGTCCCCCGTGCCTGTCCGGGGAAACCTGATTCGACGCGTACGAATGGGCCCGATAAGTTTTTAGAGATTCCCGTAAGATTCCCCATATGACAGTCGACGGTTAGGCCTTGATATTCTGGATCAGCTGAGGACGATTCTTTATGTGTAAACCATCCCGGGACATGGCCGGCAATGATCTTGGCGAAGCGATCACCAAGGCCTTGGCCGAACAAGGATGGCAGCAGTTGTGGTACGTGCAGTGCAACCGGCAGCAGGTCGATATGCCGGCCGCTTCGATCGTGGTGTGGAGTGCCGTTCTGTGACCTCGATACTGGGCAACTGCGGGCAGAGCAATTATGTCGCCGCCAAGGCTGGCATGTGCAGAGCCGTTAACTTGCCGGCTCAGATCGGTCGTCTTGTGGAGCTGGCGGCATGGGGGGGTCTGTGTTTAGAGCCAGCTGGCTGCAGCAATGGACAGGTGGCCGGTATCAACGGTGGCATGGCATGAGCCGAGTTGTGCGTTGTGGCTGGGTCCCAGAACAGGATCCCCTGTACGTCGCCTACCACGACGAGGAATGGGGGGTACCCTGTTACGACGATACCCATCTGTTTGAGATGTTGCTCCTGGAAGGGGCTCAGGCTGGGTTATCTTGGGCGACGATCCTGCATCGTCGCGAGGGCTATCGACGGGCTTTTGCTGGTTTCGATGCCTTACGTATTGCTGAGTTTGGCGCAGCCGACGTGCAGCATTTGTTGCAGGATACCGGCATTGTGCGTAATCGACTGAAAATCCTTGCTGCGATCAGCAATGCCCGAGTCTTTCTAGACATACGTGAGCAGCCGGGTGGCTTAGCTGGCCTACTGTGGCAGTTTGTCGATGGTCACCCCCGGCAAAATACCTGGCGCCAGCAGAGTGAGGTACCCACCTCGAGTCCGGAATCGGAGGCTTTGAGTCGGGAGTTGCAGCGCCGCGGTTGCCGCTTTGTT
>CAJXGK010000383.1 GCA_913053815.1 uncultured Rhodanobacteraceae bacterium | reverse complement strand
CAACGAAGATCGGCTCTGGTACGCCGATATGCGCATCTGCAACGGCCGTATCGAGACCATCGCCGGCACTCTCCGGGCCCAGCCTGGGGAATCAGAATACGACGCTGCTGGAAAATGGCTGCTACCGGGAATGATCGACGATCAGGTGCATTTCCGTGAACCTGGCATGACTCACAAGGCTGATATCGCCAGCGAATCACGAGCCTGTCTTGCGGGGGGCATTACCAGTTTTATGGAGATGCCCAATACCCGGCCACCTGCGGTGACCTATGACGCTCTCGAAAGCAAGTACTTACGCGCGGCCGAAACCAGCCGGGTCAACTATGCCTTCTATTTTGGCGCCACTCACGACAATCTGGATTTAATTCGTCACCTCAACCCCCACTCAGCACCTGGTATCAAGGTCTTCATGGGCGCTTCCACCGGCAATATGCTGGTGGACGACCCCGCCACGCTTGAGGGCATTTTCCGCGATGCGCCCATCCCCCTCATCACCCACTGCGAAGATACCCCGCTGATCGCGACCCATCTCGCGGCCGCACGAAAACGCTTTGGTGAAGCCATCCCGATCGCCCAACACCCCATTATCCGCTCCCGTGAAGCCTGCCTGAAATCATCCCGGCTGGCGGTCGATCTGGCCCGCCGTCACGGCACCCGTCTGCATATCCTGCATATTTCCACCGCCGATGAGTTGCAACTTTTCACTTCCGGCCCCATCGATGGCAAGCAGATCACCGCTGAGACCTGCATTCACTTCCTGCACTTTTGCGACACAGACTATGCCCGGCTCGGTAACCGCATCAAATGCAATCCAGCAATTAAAACCGCTAATGATCGTGACGCTTTGATCCAAGCCGTAGCAGAGCAGCGAATCGACGTACTGGCGACCGACCACGCGCCCCATCTTGCCGCAGAAAAGGAACAACCCTACGAGCAGGCTCCATCCGGCCTACCGCTGGCACAATTTGCGCTGCAAGCAGCCATGGAGCTTGTATTAGACAAAAAGATGACCCTGCAACGCCTAGTTGAAGTGGTAAGTCATGCCCCAGCTAAATTATTCGCTGTCACTGAGCGGGGGTTTTTACGCGAGGGCTACTTTGCCGACTTGGTGGTGGTCGATCCGGACCGACCCTATACGGTGCATACAGACCAGGTTCTTTCCAAATGCGCTTGGTCGCCGTTCGAAAACACCCGGTTTCGCAGTTCGATTGCCGCCACCTTCATCAACGGCCAGCTTGGCTGGAATGGTGAAGCGATCGACGAGGCCACCCGTGGCCAACGCTTACGCTACCAACGCTAAGCGCTGGCGTGGTCATTGGCGACATAGCCCCCGGCTACACCCTTTACCGCCACGGCCACGGCATTATGGGCGTGGAGACTTTCGAAATGCTTGGCGCGCACCCAAAAATCGACAACCCGGGCATCGTGTTCGAGCACCTGTCGCATGCGCCGTGCTGCATCTTCACAAAACATCGTATTTTCAGCATTCAAGCGCGCGAAAACTTGCTCATCCTCGCGTTTGACTGCCGCCTGCACCGGGGTCTGCAACGCCGACTCGATCAAATCGATTAGATCAATGAGCGGAAAATCAAAACGGCTACCGATACCTATCCGTACATCGGCGCGGCTGCGTTGCGCGTGCGGTGTTGCCACCTGCCCTTGGGCACTGCCAAGCCACTGCAGAACCGCCTCACGATCGACCTTGGCAGCAGGAGGAAAATCTTCTGCAAAACGTTCCTGTACCAGTTGTTGCGACAAGGCCGCCGAGCATGGACAGGTCGATGAATAACTCACCGCAACCCCCAGCTCCAGCTGGCACTCACGATTGCGCATTTCACCGGTTACCGTTGCCGGATAGGAACGCCAACCGCTGAGGCCACTAACCAGGGAGGGGCGGCGGACCCGATAGTCGAAAGCAATGTGCACCCGGGCACTGGAGGATAACTGCTTATGTGAGTCCAAAAAACTATGCAGCAACTTGCGTACGCTGCATGGAGAGAATGGTTCGTGGGTAAGAAGCTCGTCCACCAACCGATACAGACGGGACATGTGGATACCACGCGCCTCCGGGTGAACCAAATTAACGAAAGCATCGACCCGCGCACCCACCTCTCGCAGCTCCCCATTCTGGCCGGCGATCAGCAGCGGCACTTCGATACCATCCATGCCGACCCACTCCAGTTGACCGGCTCTGTGCGGCTCAATCTCACCAGCCACATCGGGCATGCTGCGGGGAGAAGGTGATTCGCTAGGCATGAAGGTTCCTCAAACTAATGGGTAAATCAAACAGTGGGTTATGGGGGTAGGTTCTACAGCTGTCAAGGCCCGTGACAAGCTTCAGCAGAATGCTCGATCGCATACCGCATCGAACGAACCGCCGACCAGACTACCCACGCCGCGTGCGGCCCCAGCTTGTGCTGGTTATCAAGGTAG
>CAJXGK010000382.1 GCA_913053815.1 uncultured Rhodanobacteraceae bacterium | reverse complement strand
GAGAAGAATGCCTGGTAGGTGAAGTTACCCAGTCCACTCTGGCTACCCTCGCCATCGATACGCTCCCCCCTGATGCACCATTGGCAGAATAAAGCGGTTTGAGGTTCAGCGTGTACTCCTCCGTATCTTCCGGACCTACGCCAAAACATTGATTGATATATAAAATTGTGTTTGAAACGCCGCGGTGACTAATCATTACGCCCTTTGGGTGACCCGTCGAACCCGAGGTGTAGATGACATAGGCAAGATCATCAAGGGACTGCATCGGGGCTACTAGCGTCGTGTTGACGTCCACGGGTTCCTGTTTTGTGACGCACAGACGCTGGATACCCGATGGCCACTCCAGGATCTTGTCAAAGCACGGCTGCGTCACTACAAGTGACGTCTCAGCGTCGTCCAGTAACTGCCAGATACGCTCCTTTGGGTATTTAGCATCGATCGGCACGTAGGCCGCACCGGCCTGCAGGATACCCAATACAGCCACAATCTGCTCCCATCCTTTCTCCATCACTACTGCCACCAGGGTGTTGGGCTGTATACCTGCAGTGCTGAGCTGCCGACCCAGCATATTTGCCCGGCAAAGCAACTCACCGTAGCTGAGGACACGCGTGGAGGTGATCACTGCCAGCCGATCTGGGGTTCTCTTCGCCTGAGTGATAAATGGTGTGTGCAATAATCCGACCGGTTGCAACGCTGTCGTCTCATTTGCTTGCGCCCTTTGTTCGAGTTGCTGCGCCGGAATTATTCGCGAAACGGTAGCTGGCCACATATCATTCCAGCTTGTTTCACTGTCCGCGAGCGATGCGAGGAGACGCTGGTAGGATTCAAACATGCTGTCAATCATACCGTCAGGGAAAAGCGCGTCCACGCTCATCCAGTTGATTACCAATTCGCCATTTTCTTCCACAACAACGTTATCAAGCCATACCTGGGGAGTCTGCCCTCTACTGTGTACCACCTTACCCAACCAACTTAGCTGAGCGCTTTGCGGCTGCTTGTCGCGAGGAAGCAAGCTCGTAAACACGATGGGCATCGCGGCACCGGGCCGTACTCGGCCGCGTGCTGCAAGCTCACGTAATACCTCAACGCCAGAAAAATATTGATGATCAAGGTCTTTCCATAACTGTTTGACGACAGACTTGCAGCGTTGTTTAAAGGTTTCTTCCGTTGCATGTCCAAACTCCAGCATTGTCAATGAAGTGAAGTTTCCAATAATAGATTCTACTTCCGGATGGAGAGGTAGTCGGCTGAAAAGCGTGACATTGATAGTGAAGCGTGGGTTTTTGCTCCAGACCCTGAGTACATCAGCATATGTGTTTAACAGAATGCCTGATGCACTTACACCGAGTTTCATAGCACGTCGTTTGATTTCTTCCCATTGTTGCGCATGGAGCCTCGCCTGCCTGAAGCGAAAGTGCGGGTGGCTTAGAGAGGACGGGTTACAGGCAAGGGGTAACGTCGGTGCCGGTGGCAATTCATCCAGTCGGGTATGCCAATACACTTTTGCCCGCCGGTACAGTTCGGAATCACGCAGACGATACATGGCAAGGACGTAGTCACGGTATGAAAGTTCCAGTGGTTTAAGGTGTTTATCAGGGTCCTGGTACAGCTTTCCCAACTCATTGAAGACTAGCAGTCGGCTCCAGCCGTCAATAGTCAGCGCATCAAAGCTGAAGTGCATCAGTATTCTGTGGTCATCGAGTCGTGTTGCCCGAATTTCGAACAATGGCCAATGAACGGAGTCTTTGATTTGATGTGACATTTGATTGCGAATTGACTCAATCTTGTCGTTAGCAGTGGATGCGTCCTGGCCGCGCAGATCGGTCACTGCAATCTCGTAGGGTGGTACTTCTGCGAGGATTTGCTGCTCTCCATCTGGCAGGACAATGGCTCGCAGCATGTCATGTCGTTCAATCAGACGCCTGAAAGACCGGTTGAAACGTCCAAGATCGAGATCAGTGGTCTCGATCTCCCGGTAACTGTGGGTGGCGACATTACCGAGCTCGAAGGCTGCTGTCCGACCAATCCAGTATGCCTGCTGGAGTTCGGTAAGCGGGAAGGGTAAGTGATGTTCATCGGGGCAGACTTCTATGGTCGGAAATGCTGTCCCCGCACTTCCTGTCGTTGCTTCCTGCTTAAGCTTCAATACAGGCCCTGACCCATGTTGAGCATTTCGGTAGCCATGTGATTCGGCAACCTCCCATGTCAAATCTCCCAATTCGTTTTCGTTTAAATGCTTGCGCCACTTGTTGGCGACGCGCGGGTCGATGCCTTTGTGGTCATGAAACTTAACATCGCCCGCCATCAGTGAGGCGGTTTCTGAATGGATGCCGTCTGTCATGAGTTCCCTGCGGTCCCGATAGGGGTCTAGCATATTCGGGTGCATCGGTATATCGAGAAACGCACTTACTCCAGCAATTGCCTGCTCAGGCTCTGCCACAAGGT
>CAJXGK010000381.1 GCA_913053815.1 uncultured Rhodanobacteraceae bacterium | reverse complement strand
ATGCGAAAATCGCCGCTACTCCTAAACTGGCCCATCGGAATGGCAAATAGAACAGCACCACCATGACCGGCAGCAGAAAAATGCGGAACAGGGTCAGCCAGGTTGGCAGGTTGATACGCATGGGGATCCGGGCAGAGCTACAAGCCCCAGTGTGACACGATGTTCCAGGCTCGTCAGCCATGCAACGTTGCGTAAATACGTTTCGCCAACTCCAGCTGGATGCCGCGCACCCGGGCAATTTCCTCAACCCCGGCGGCTTCTAGTCCAACCATGCCGCCAAAAGCCCGCAGCAACTGTCGGCGCCGCTTGGGGCCAATGCCGGGGATAGCCTCCAACGGACTCTTGTTACGTGCCGATTGGCGCTTGCGCCGATGCCCGCCAATGGCAAAGCGATGGGCTTCATCACGGACTGCGTCAATCAATTGCAAAGCCGGCGACAACGGCCCCGGATGCAACGCCTGGCGCCCATCATCCAACACCAGCTGCTCTTCACCGGAATGCCTCCCGGGACCTTTGGCCACTCCCAACATAGGGATGCTCTCCAGCCCCCACTCAGCAAGAACCTTGCGCGCCCGGGCGACCTGTCCCCGGCCTCCATCAATCAACAGTAAATCCGGGGCACCCCAAGCCCCTCCTTCAGCCGCATGCCGAAAACGCCTACGCAAGACCTGTTCCATGGCCGCGTAATCATCGCCCGGAGTAATATCACGGATATTGAAGCGACGGTAATTGCTGGTTTCCGGGCCATCCTTTCCATACACCACACATGACGCCACGGTTGCTTCACCTTGAGTATGGCTGATATCGAAACACTCGATGCGCTCGGGAGGTGTGGGCATGTTCAGCAAGCGAGTGAGATCAGCAAATCGACTGGCACGGGTCTGCCTGCTGGCCAAACGCATCACCAGGGCGGCCTCCACATTGCGACCCGCCAGTTCCAGAAACCTGGAACGTTCACCCCGCACCCTGGATTTCAACTCGACCCTCGTGGGCGCCCGAGTACTCAATGCCTCAGCAAGAATTAATACATCGTCCGGAGAGTGATTGAGGATCAGTTCAGGAGGCGGGACACGCTCGCTGTAATACTGTGCAATAAATTGCGACAGTAAGG
The DNA here is from genome assembly GCA_913053815.1 of uncultured Rhodanobacteraceae bacterium. GTDB lineage: Bacteria > Pseudomonadota > Gammaproteobacteria > Xanthomonadales > Rhodanobacteraceae > Metallibacterium. The sequence goes on along the minus strand of CAJXGK010000381.1, from coordinate 1,337 downwards.
TTGCAACGCGTTCTGATGAGCCCATTCTTGGAAAGAAATCGCGCGAGCCAAGGGCCAGCCCGTTGCGGAAGAACAACACACTCACGCAAGCTACATCGCCTTCGATCCGAGCCGCGATCACATCCATGTCTACGCTCGCTCCGTTCACATAGTTGCGGCTTAGCAAACTGCGCAGCGCCTGGATCTGATCACGTAGGATGGCTGCGGATTCAAATTCCAGATGCAGACTGGCATGCTCCATGGCGGCACCGAGATCATTCACGATCGCATCGCTGCGGCCTTCCAAAAACATTTCGACATAGTCCACATCACGGCGGTAGTCCTGAGCTTTGATATAGCCCACACATGGCGCGGTGCAGCGGCCAATCTGATATTGCAGACAGGGTCGGCGGCGATTGCGAAACACACTATCCTCACAGGATCGCAACTTGAAAAGTTTCTGTAACCAGTTAAGGCTTTCGCGTACGGCATGGGTGCTGGGATACGGGCCGAAGTAACGGCCTTGCTGGGAATGTGTGCCACGGTGAAAAGCCATACGCGGAAATGTATCCTGCGTGGAGAGGTACAGATACGGATAACTTTTATCATCCCGGAGCAGGATGTTATACCGGGGTTTGAGCTGCTTGATCAGTTGTGCTTCAAGCAACAACGCTTCGCTTTCAGTACGGGTGACGGTAATTTCCATACGCCGTATCTGCGCTACTAGTGTTGCGGTCCGCGGTGGCACGAGAGGACGCAGGAAATAGCTGGACACACGCTTTTTCAGATTGCCTGCTTTGCCGACATACAACAAACCATCGCCCGCATCGTACATGCGATATACCCCCGGTGCGGTAGTTAGGGCACCGGCATAGGCCTTACCGTCAAAGCCGGATGGAACGTTCATGCAGATATCGACACATTTTCAGGGACATGGGCACTGGGATTGGGGCGGTAGAAACGCGCAGCTCGACGATTCTACCCTGTGTCGTCCCCCAGTGCGGGGCCAGCGCAATGAACCACGCAAGTCGAGGTTCAGTTTGCGGTGGCGAAGCTAACGTGTCGATCCGTTGGTTCAGTCCTTGCAAGGCCATTCGCATGGTGGGACGATGCTCCTATAACACAAGCGCGGAAAAATATGGTGGGAATGCACAACGGGATAGTGTGTCATTGCTCAGAGGAATAGGGGGTTTTCGGTATGGTAAGACACCGGAAAGCGGGAACCAGCCTGAGAACCTCAAAATATAGGCATCTGCAAGGTGCGTTTAAACACACCTTTGTAGGGTGTCTACTTTAAGTTAGCTTCACGGAGTAGAAATCGAAGATATGGATGATTATCAAAATCCAAAAGCAGGGGA
>CAJXGK010000380.1 GCA_913053815.1 uncultured Rhodanobacteraceae bacterium | reverse complement strand
GTAATCGGTAAGGATAGGGTCGCTCTTGCTCGCCCTCACCACATCGGTATGGCACAACTTGATCACCGCCGCTACAACGGGTCCTTCATCGACGATCAACCTCACATAGCCTTCCAGACTGCCCTCCTTGAGGACGTCGCGCATGATTGCCTGAGCCTTGGCCACCTCACCACCGCGATAGTGCGCCATAGCCAACAGAACCCGCAACTTCAGCGCACGGCGATGTCGCAACTCAGCCACGGCGCGGTCGATTTCCTGCTCAAGCCCGGCACAGGCATTACGTGCGTTACCCTGCCAAACTTCCCACCGCAAGCAGCCAAGCACTCTGTCTTCCAGTTCGCTGGCAGTGAGACGTAAACGTTTGATCCGCTGCCAGAGTTTTTCATCGCCAGCGCGGTCCAGTTCTACCTTCGCTGCAGAACCGTGGCTTTGCAGCATGAATAAGCGCGCCCGCTCCAAGTGGGCGCTCGCTACTACTCGTGGTATTTGCCGAGCATGACCGATGTACTCCAGTTCCGTCAGAATGCGTAGCGTACGGTCCACATCACCGTTGACGAAAGCGATGCGTGCAAGCATCACATCACCGAGAATCATGGGATCGGCCAGACCAACCTCCTTGACCAGCGGGACGTAGACCTGCAGTAGGCTTGACGCTTGCGTCAAATCATTGGCTTCATACAGCGCGCTGGCGTGAAATACCCCGGCCCAGGCATTGCAATTAGCATGATGACTGAACGCTGACCGTCGCCGCGTGGCCTCGACAGCCAGCCGGAAACGTGCCGCGGCTTGGCGCTGTCGGCCCTCCTGCAAGTCAATGAGCCCGTCTATTGATTCCGAATACATGCCGTTAAAAGCACTGGTGCGTGCATCCAGCGTGTCCCGCGCCCCATCCAGCAGCTCGCGAGCCTTCTGACAGCGACCCATAACGACGCCGAGGATAGCCATGACATTGGCCAGCATCGCGTCGGCAAAGGACGCGTCGCTGGTGCGCTCGGTCAAGGCTTCCAGGCCGCAGGCGTAGGCCTCTTCGAAACGGTCCATCATCATCAACAGAGAGGGGCGTAAAGCACGCACATGGGCATGCAGCTCAGGCACCTTGCTTTGCAGCAGACCGCTGCGGCGCAATACATCCATGGCATCATGCGGACCGCGGCTGAAACATAGCGCCCAAGCGTACGTGGCCTGCAGTATCGGATAGTCCTGCATCAAACGGGCCGGAAGCGCGTCGAACAGGCGTGCCAACAAGCGCATCCGGCCCTCGGCGAGCAGCCTTGGGGCATGCTCGGCCAAAAGCCGTAACGCCCGCTCGAAATCCTGCCCCTCCAGGGCGTGGTCGATGGCCGGTACCGGACGCTGCTGCGATTCGTACCACGCCGATGCAGCTCGGTGCAGACGCGGTACTTCGGCCGGCATTTCCTGCACCAACCGGGTGCGAAGAAAATCAGCGAAAAGACTGTGATAACGGTAGCTGCGCTCTTGATTCTCAATGGGAATGAGGAACAGGTTGGTTGTTTCCAGGCGGTGCATTAACTGCTCGCACTCTGCCTCTGGTAGCAACGCCTGGCAGGCCCCCACATTCAGGTATCTCAAGATACTGGTACGCAGCAAAAAGTCTCGTACTTGTGCTGGCTGGCGGGCCAACACTTCTTCAGCGAGATAGTCGCCGACCATATGGTTGCTACCAGAAAAATGCTCGATAAACTCGGAGGGTACCTCATAGTTTTTCAACGCCAGAGACGCCAGCCATAGGGCGGTCACCCAACCTTCAGTCCTCTCGTGTATTTGGGTGATATCTTCGAGTGACAGCCACCTTGGCAGTTTGGTACTAAATAAATCCGCCGTCTCATCCCGTGAAAATCGCAGCTGGTCAATACTGATTTCGAGGAGCTGCCCACGCGCACGCAGACGCCCAAGTCCGATATCAGGTCGGTTACGCGAGCCAATGACCAAGAGGCCATGTCGTGGCAGGTGATCTACTATTTCGCCCACCCAGCCGATGATGGTGGACTCCTGGATACATTCGAAATCATCCATAAACAAGGTAAAAGGTGCGGGTTCGCCAGCCAATTGGGCAATGATTGCGAGCACTCTTTCTCCGACGGGTCTGTTCTCCCTCGCTACGTCCTGGTTCAGATCGGTCAGCACGACGCGTGTGAGTGAGGCCTCGAAGCTGTCGAGAAAGCGTGTGAAATCATTATCCGTGCTGTCTAGCGTAAGCCATGCTGTGGCGACACCTTGTTCTTCAAAACGTGCCATGCACTGGGCCATAGCCGTCGTCTTGCCAAAGCCGGCTGGTGCCCACACTAACACCAGCCTTGCGGCTGCCGAGGTGCTTACGCGATCCAGAATACCTGTGCGGAGAATCTGAGAAGCCAGCGAGGCGGGAGGATCGAGCTTGCTAGGAAACAATGCATGCGCATTCATCGATTGTGCTTTCCCCGAGCTGTTAAAATAA
>CAJXGK010000379.1 GCA_913053815.1 uncultured Rhodanobacteraceae bacterium | reverse complement strand
CCAGGGTAATCTCGTATTGCCCACTGACCCGGCTGTATTGTTGCCGCAGTCGGCCAATTTTCTGTTGTACCTTGTCGGCCTGTTTCATCCGCCGTGGTTGCCCTAACCCAAGCTGGCATTTTGTTCGCTCAGGGCTTCTTTTGCCAGAAAGTGCATTTTGCTCAGCAGATCACGCACCCATACAACCTGATCTTTGGCATGGCGGAATTCGTCAGCCAATATCACGGGCATGGGAACAGATGGCAGTGGAGCGGTTTTGCTGGCCGTGCGCGGCGGGATGAAAGGGTCTTTCGGATCATTGGGAAACCGGTAGGCTGGTGCGAAATAATTGACTTCTTCTTCCAGAGCGATGGCGCGCACCTGAGGTTCATGTTGCCCTAGCAGCAGTAATTCTGCCAACAATCGTGCCAGGGGAATATCGCCAGTTCCGCTACGGCAGCAAAGTTGCGCCCAACCGCCACGATCAGGCAGTATCCTAGCATCTTTAACATGAACTTCAGTGACCCAGGGGGCCTGGACGTGCAACGCCTGCACAGGTTGTTCACCAACATTGATCATGTTGGTGGTATCAAACAATAGATTTATGTGGGCATCATCGATAGTTTCCATCAACTGCACCAATTCAATGGACGTCAGATCCTCATGCTGCTCCACGGTCAAATGAAAGCGAGATTCTGGATCGAGTTCGCGACGAAAACGGCGCAGATCTTCAATTGCCCGGGGAAGAATCGTCGACACATGTCCCGAATAGCGTGGATAGCAACGAATGGATTCAGCTTGGAGGTCGGAAGCAACAGTCACCACCTGGGCCAGATCATTGAATTCTGTACTGCTTACCTCCACGTGCCATTGCAACCCCAGTTCTCGCGTCCGCGCACCTAGGGCGATACGTTTTTCTGGCGACAGATGAACAAGTGTGCCGCTGTCGCTGGCGTTCAGATGGCATTTTACTCCTTTGAGACCATACTCCGCGGCAAAAGTCAGGAGATCATCAGCCCCCCAGCCACCTTTTGGTCCTATATGAAAATAGAAAGGATAGGAGTGGGTGAACAATGGTGCATCTTCGGTACGTTCTACCAGACGACGCAAGGTCGGGGTGTCCAGCTTTAGCGGCGATACATTTTCTACCGCAAGCAGGTTTTCAAGCCTTGACTGGGCAGTTTCTGCACTGGGATTCGTTAATTTTAACACTAGGGTTCTCCTACAATCACGATCCTGGCCGGATCAATTTCCTCTCAGAGTTGGATCAAGTTGGTCACGAAGCCAGTCACCGAGCAGGCTGAAAGCCAGGCTGGTAATAAAAATGACCAGTGCCGGCAGAAGTACAATCCACCATGCGGTCAGCAAGTAGTCACGACCGAATCCGACCATGTTGCCAAGGCTCGTCAGCGGCGGCTGAATGCCGAGGCCAAGGAACGACAATGACGTTTCAACCAGTATGGTTTCCGGAAAATTGAGGGTCATGTTAACGATGATCGCGCTGGCCATATTCGGCAGAATGTGACGAAGGTAGATCCGGGCCGGGCTGGCCCCCAGCACACGCACGGCAACGGCATAACCGGAGGTGCTGGCGGACAATGCGAGACCCCGAACAATGCGCGCATAGCGCTCCCACCCGTAGACACCCATCACCAGGACAAACAGCAGGAAGCTGTTTTCGAAAAATGCTAGAACGGCCAGTGCAAGTATAATGAACGGCAGGGCGGCCTGGAAGTCGATGAGGATCATGATCAGATCATCGACCCGTCCGCGGAAATGGGCGGCGGCAAAACCTAGAGTGGTCCCCAACACAGCACCGATGAAGGTCCCAAGCAGGGCGACGAACAAGCTGATGCGGATCGATGCGATGATCCGTGACAGCACGTCGCGGCCCAGATGGTCGGTCCCGAGCAGGTGGGTCCACTCGCCACCGGCCAACCAGATGGGCGGCGTCAGCCGGTCCAGCAGGTCCATATATTTAAAGTCATAAGGTGAGATGACATCCGCCAGTAGAGCCACCAGGACCATGAACAGAACCCAGATAGCAGAGATCAAAATGGAAGGCGGCATGGCGGACAGGTAATCCTTCCATGTCTTGCGCACCGCACCGATTGGCTGTTCGCTCATTGGCCATCCCCGGTGCGGGTCCGCGGGTCCAGCCAGTTATAGGCAAGATCCACAAGCAGATTGGTAACAACCATGGTTACACCGACCAAGATCACGATGCATTGGACGACCGCCAGATCACGGGTCTGTACGGATACGACCAGGAGTTTGCCGACGCCAGGCCAGGCGAAAACGTTCTCCGTTATGGTGGCGGCTGCAATCTGGCGACCAATATAGATGCCACCGACGGTAACAATGGGAATGGAGGCATTCGGCAGGGCATGGCGGCGCACCGCTTGGCCCCACATCAACCCCTTCGCGCGGGCGGTGCGCATGTAGGATTGGCGCAGGACCTCAAGCATCGCCGAGCGGGTAAAGCGCGCGATTGAGCCCGCCAGCGTCAGCCCCAACGTGACCGCAGGCAGG
>CAJXGK010000378.1 GCA_913053815.1 uncultured Rhodanobacteraceae bacterium | reverse complement strand
GAGAAACCTTTTCGTGCTGATCAGGTGATGAAATGGATCTATCACCAACACGTCAGTGATTTTGCTGCTATGACCGATCTGGGTAAATCCTTGCGGCAGAAGCTCACCGAGTTGGCTGAGATCACCGCTCCCCGACCCTTATTCGACCAACAGAGTACTGATGGTACCCGCAAGTGGCTGCTCGGTACCGATAGTGCAAATGCTGTCGAAACCGTTTACATTCCCGAGCCTAATCGGGGCACTCTATGTGTATCTTCACAGATCGGCTGCGCCCTCAATTGCCGCTTTTGTTCCACCGGCGCGCAAGGTTTTAATCGCAACCTGTCCAGTTCCGAGATCATTGGTCAGGTTTGGATTGCTTCCAGGGCATTGGGTAACCAGGTCCATCTGCAGCGCCGCATCACCAATGTGGTCATGATGGGTATGGGGGAACCGCTGTTGAATTTTGACAATGTGGTGCGGGCTATGAAGGTGATGCGCGATGACCTGGGGTTTGGTCTGGCCAGCAAGCGCGTGACTTTATCCACGGCCGGTCTGGTGCCCATGATCGACCGGCTGGGTGAGGTGGCTGATGTCAGTCTTGCAGTATCACTGCATGCCACTGATGATGCGCTTCGCACCGAACTGGTCCCACTCAATCGCAAATATCCGATTGAGCCGTTGCTCGATGCCTGCGCGCGCTATGCGGCACGCAAACCGCGTTGCTCGGTCACTTTTGAATACATCCTGCTCAAGGACGTCAATGATCACCCCGAGCACGCCCGCAAGTTGGTAAAGTTGCTACGTCGATTGCCGGCAAAGGTTAACTTGATTCCTTTCAATCCGTTTCCCGGGATACATTTTGAGCGCTCTTCGGCCGAGGCGATCACCCGGTTCCAGAAAATTCTTAATCTTGCCGGGCTCGTGGCCCCGGTACGGCGGACTCGGGGTGGCGATATCGATGCCGCATGCGGCCAACTCAAGGGCCAGGTTTTCGACCGTACCCGCCGTTCCGCCATGTTCCGACAACAGATGCACAGGGAAAATGCCGATGCGGCCTAATGTTCACTGGTGGTTGGCGGGGCTCTTGAGTGGGTGGCTCCTCACCGGCTGTGTGACCACCACCAGTGGTTCCGGAACGCCGTACCCATCAACGGATACCGCTCAGAAGGCGCAGGAAGCCGCGCAGATTCATACTGCGTTAGCGCAACAATACATGTTGCATGGTGACCTGAAAGGAGCCATGAATAAACTCCAGTTGGCACTCAAATTTGATCGCCGATATGTGCCGGCCCACACGGTGCTGGCCGTTCTGTATGAGCGTATTCGAGAATATAGCAAGGCCGAACAGCAGTACCGTCGCGCGGTACAACTTGAGCCGCAAGGGGGCTCGGTCAACAACAATCTTGGGGCTTTCCTATGCCGCACCGGTCAAGTGAAAACATCGCTGCCGTATTTCCAGAAAGCTGAAAAGGATCCGTTCTACCCAACCCCATATGTAGCCTATGGCAACGAAGGTACGTGTCAGCTCAAGCTGGGCAAAACCAACCTGGCTATCCAAAATTTTCGGATGGCGTTGAGTAGGCAGCCGAACTATGTGGACGGGCTCTACCAGATGGCGAAAATTTACTATAACAAAGGTCATACTTTTCGTGCCAGTGCTTTCATACAACGTTTAAACTCGCTCAAGCCTTCCAGCCCCCAGTCTCTCAAACTGGGCTATTTGATCGAAATGAAATTAGGTGACAAGGAGGCCGCTCAGGGATATCTCAGCCGACTGCAAACTCAGTTCTCGAAGTCGAAACAAGCGCGTAGTCTCACCTCGAAAACGTCAAGCCAATGAATACATCCTCCCACCAAGCTGCCGTTAATCATTCAGATTCGAGTATTGTGCAACGCAGGGAGGTGGCAGAGAACATTGGCAAGGAACTGGCTCGAACCCGCCAAGAGCGTGGACTGACCCTCGAGGAGTGTGGCCAGGCGCTGCATTTGCCCGTGCGGCTACTGCAGCAGATTGAGGATGGCGGTGTATGCCGCGAATGGGATGTGTACCTGCGGGGTCACCTGCGCAGCTATAGCCGGTACCTGGGGCTATCTGAAGACCGGCTTGAGGCTATGCTTGAACACTTGTCGCGATTTCAGCCCCCCCCACTCGTTACCAAGCAGGTTTCTTCAATCTGCTATCGATTCGAACACTACGGTCGTATTGCGACCTATGCAGTGCTTACTTTGGGTATTGGCGTGCCGTTGGTCTGGTTTGGAATGCATTGGGAGTATGGTCCGGGCGTGACCCGTAGTGAACAGATCGACGCCAACCCGGTGGCGCTTGCTGCACCATCCAATGTTACGGTGGCATTGCCCGCCAAGAAGGGGGCTGCCGGGACGGTACGGATACTTCGGTTACAGCCAAGGAAGACCCTGCAGGCATCCATGAGTCCGTTTTCTGCCATGGCCTCCACGGGCTTGGAAGTGACCGGAGGTTCTGCCTTGACAAAAGCGGCACCCAAGACCACAACGCCGCCAGCGGGTCACC
>CAJXGK010000377.1 GCA_913053815.1 uncultured Rhodanobacteraceae bacterium | reverse complement strand
ATTCCGAGCCGAGGCAGTTCTCGGTCGTGGAGGTCACGCGCCCCCACACGCCGGAAGACTCCGCCACGCCGGCGAGTTGCGTCACGTCGCCGTCGCCCGTACGCCCGGCCCAAGCACGGACGCGCTGGAGCTGCCCGGCCTCGGCACGTGCCTGAAAACGCCCGCTCGCCGCCGTCTCCTCCAGCCGGTGCAGACACAGATAATTCGCGCGCCCTTTGAGCAGCGCGACCGTAACCGGTACGCCGAGGGCGGAACGCACGACCGGCAGGTCGCGATGAAAGAGCTGATCCTGCAGGGTTCGAGTGCCGGTGGAGACCAGCACCTTGCCACCGGAGAGCAACGCCGGGACCACATAGGCATAGGTCTTTCCGGTGCCGGTGCCCGCCTCGGAGATCAGCACGGAACGGGCCTCGAGCGCCTCGGCCACCGCCTCGGCCATGGCCTGCTTCATTTCGGCCCTGTTGAAACGATGAAAACTATCGCCCTCTATGATGCAGGCGCTGATCTGCTCGCGTCGGAAGATGCTCTGGAAAGTGTGCGTTACCGACGTAGTGCCGGCACCGGACGAACCCGTTATCGCAATGATCGGATGACGTTCGGACATGAAACCCCCTTAGTCGCGGAATAGACCGCGTTCGACAAACAACGGATTGGGGGCATCCCGCTTAGCGGGGTCCCGGTGATAATTCTCGATCCGTTCCACCTCATTTTTCGAGCCAAAGATCAGGCCGATGCGCTGATGCAGCGCCGTCGGCACAACTCCGAGTATGGCTTGCCGACCGGTACTGCAACGTCCGCCGGCCTGCTCCATGATCATGCCGACCGGACTGGCCTCGTAAAGCAGTCGCAAACGACCGTTGCGGGCAAGATCCTTGTTGTCACGTGGATACAAAAATACCCCACCGCGCATCAGGATACGGTGTGCTTCAGCCACCATCGAAGCGATCCAGCGCATATTAAAATCCTTGCCACGCGGTCCGTTGGAACCGGCCAGACATTCATCAACATAACGCTTGACGGGCGGCTCCCAAAAACGGCTATTAGAGCTGTTGATAGCAAACTCGTTGGTATCCTGAGAAACTTGCATATCTGGATGGGTCAGTTTGAACTCACCTAACGCCGGATCGAGGGTAAAGCCCGCCACCCCATAGCCGACCGTCAACACCAGCATGGTGGCTGGTCCGTAAATCGCATACCCGGCGGCAACTTGGGTACTACCGGGCTGCATGAAATCGGCTTCGGTCACATCGCGTCCGGATTTGACCACCTCGTCGGGGGTACGCAGAATGGAAAAGATACTGCCCACACTGACATTGACATCGATGTTGGAGGACCCATCCAGCGGATCGAATACCAGCAGATACTTGCCACGCGGATACTGCGATGGAATCGGATAAGGTTCGTCCATTTCTTCCGAGGCCATACCGGCGAGATGGCCGGACCATTCGTTCTGGCGCAAGAGCATCTCGTTACTGACCACATCCAGCGGTTTCTGTACCTCGCCCTGCACATTAGTCGCGCCGGCCACTGGTAGGTTAACCAGTGAGCCGAGCGCCACCTGCTGGGCAATGGCCTTGCAGGCGATGGAAACGTCGAGAATCAAGGCATTAAGTTCACCGCTGGCCTGCGGAAAACGTCGTCGCTGCTCAATCAGATATTGGGTCAGGGTTGGACGCCTGGATAGTGGCACGATGGCAGTCCTCGTCAGGATGAGTGGAAAATCCGGCTGGCAAGCAGATCAGCCGGGGTGATGGTGGTTAGATCCTCTACAGTCAACTCGCGTTCGGCTTCGGCAAACAAACGTGAGGCCTGGCGTAAACGGGCTCGGTCCAGTGCATTACGCACGCTGCGGGCATTGGCGAAATGCGGCTGGGCCATGCGTTTTTTGAGGTATTCACGAAACACCTCCGGGGTCCCTTCGCCAAAGCTGTAGTTCTGCTCGGTGAGCATGCGTTCGGCGATCTGCGCAAGTTCGGTAACGTTGTAATCGGGAAAATCCAGATGATGAGCGATGCGCGAACGCATGCCTGGATTCGACTGGAAGAAGGTATCCATACGAGCCTTGTACCCAGCCAGAATCACTACCAGATCGTCGCGCTGGTTCTCCATGACCTGGAGTAGAATTTCAATAGCCTCCTGGCCGTAATCGCGCTCGTTTTCGGGCCGATGCAGGTAATAGGCCTCATCAATAAATAGTACCCCACCCATGGCCTTTTTCAACACTTCACGGGTCTTGGGTGCCGTGTGCCCGATGTACTGGCCAACCAGGTCATCGCGAGTTACCGCTACAAGGTGCCCCTTACGCACGTAATTTAGCCTATGCAACACCTCAGCCATACGCATTGCCACGGTCGTCTTGCCGGTGCCGGGATTGCCAGTGAAACACATGTGCAGAGTGGGAGTCTGCGCGGCGAGTCCGAGGTTGAGGCGCAGCTTGTCGATGACCAGTAGCGCGGCAATGTCACGGATGCGCTGCTTGATTGGTGCCAAGCCGACCAGATCCCGCTCCAGTTCAGCTA
>CAJXGK010000376.1 GCA_913053815.1 uncultured Rhodanobacteraceae bacterium | reverse complement strand
TTGAGGCGAATAGTGGTTCTATTTAACGATAAAGAGCGAAAAAATGGACCGATTTCCTACTGCCGTAGTTGCTTCTTTCCAAGTCCGGTAGGCCCCTAGGTGCTTCAGCTCAAGCGCACCAGCAGGGTGTCGGCTTCGACGAACTCTCCGGTTGTGGCATCGATATGATCGATCACGCCATCTCTGGGTGCCCGCAGGGTCAGTTCCATTTTCATCGCTTCCATCATCAGCAAGGTGTCACCCTCTTGAACGCGGTCACCGGGCTGTACCTTGACCATGACGATACGACCGGGCATCGGCGCGTGTACCTCATCGGTTGATTCGCTCTGCCCGGCTTCAAAAATATAGTTGGGCAGGCGGGTGAACCGGTAGCGTTGACCGGCATGGTGCAGTTCGATATCGGTGCCGTCGATCCAGGCGTGCAGGCGCAGGCTGTGGCCGGCCACGGGTAGCAGCAGGCTGCTACCGTCAAAGTGGGCTCCATCGACCTGCAGGGTCTGCTCCCCCCAGTGAATGGCGTAGTGGCCGTCATGGCCGCAGGCGTCGATTTCGAAGTCCTGTTGGCGGCAGCTCAAATGCAGATGTCGTGCGGCCCTACCGTCGAGGCGCCAGGCATCGGTGCGCGCCCAAGGTAGGGACTTGGCCGCTGCCGCCGCCGCATCGTCCAGCAGGGCTAGACATGTCGCCGCAACAATGGCCGATTCGGGTACGGCCTGGTGATTGGGTAGAAATTCGTCCAGCGCACGATCCAGGTAGCCGGTGTCGATACGGCCTTCGACTACGACCGGATGACTGATCAATTGTTCAAGGAAGGTGATATTGGACTTGGGACCACGAATGCTGCATTCGGCCAGTGCCTCGCGCATACCTACCCGAGCCCGTTCACGGTCCACATCCCAGACAATGAGCTTGGCGATCATCGGATCGTAGTGGATGCTTACCGTATCGCCTTGCTCCACGCCGCTGTCTACCCGCACATGATCTGAACTTTGCGGTAGTTGCAAGCGGCTTAGATGCCCGCAGCCGGGTAGGAAGCCTTGTTCGGGATCTTCCGCATACAGGCGCACCTCGATGGCGTGGCCGGCGGGCGTCGGGGTAGCCTCGAGCAAAGTTGCGGGTAGTGATTCACCGGCGGCAATCCGCAGCTGCAACTCGACCAGATCGAGACCCAGGGTCATTTCAGTAACCGGATGTTCGACCTGCAGGCGGGTATTCATTTCCATGAAGTAAAAGCTTGCATCTGCAGCGACGATGAATTCCACGGTACCGGCGCCGACATAGTTCACCGCGCGGGCGGCGGCCACGGCAGCAGCACCCATTTGTGCCCGCAACTGTGGGGTGACAAAGGGTGACGGGCTTTCTTCCAATACTTTTTGGTAGCGACGCTGAGCCGAACATTCGCGTTCATTGAGGTGGATCGCATGGCCTTGCTGATCACCGAAGATCTGCATTTCGATATGCCGTGGGTGTTCGATGTAGCGCTCCAGGATCATTTCAGAATTACCGAAGGCATTGCTCGCTTCGCGCTGTGCGGCAGCCAGCGCCTCGGCAAAGCCGGCGGCGTCGGTAACGATACGCATGCCTTTGCCGCCGCCGCCGAAGACCGCCTTGACCATCAGCGGAAAGCCGATCTGTTGCGCCTCGTGGGCCAGATGTGCCGCATCCTGTTGGGCCCCACTGTAGCCCGGCACCACCGGTACCCCGTGTTCGGCCATCAGGTTTTTGGCGGCAGCTTTGGAGGCCATTTTGCGCATGCTGTCGGGATGCGGTCCGACAAACATCAGGTCGGCTGCACTGACCGCTTCGGCAAATTGTGGGTTTTCGGAGAGAAAGCCATAGCCGGGATGGACAGCCTGGGCTCCCGTGGTTTGAGCGGCATCAATAATGGCCTCAATACGCAGATAGGATTCGGCGGGGCTGGGGCCACCAATGCGTAAGGCTTGGTCAGCCATGCGCACATGCAGCGCGCCGGCATCGGCATCGGAATAGACCGCCACACTGGCTACCCCCAGTTGGCGGCAGCTGCGGATGATACGGCAGGCGATTTCGCCGCGGTTGGCTATAAGCAAGGTGTTGAACATGTGATTTACGACGACGTCTTTGGATTCATGATGATCTCACGAGGGCTCCCCACAGGCTCAGGCCCGATGGGAGAGCGTACGGGTGCAGAATGTTTAATTCTTCACCCAATGAGGGGGGCGCTTGTCGAGAAAGGCGGTGAGTCCTTCCTGACCCTCCTCGGATACGCGCAGTTGTGCAATCAGTTCGGCGTTAGCGATATCGATACGTTCGGCAGTTTCCGGGGTTGAGCCAACTACCCCCAGAGCCAGGCGCTTGGCCACGTGCTGGGCGATTGGGCCGCCTTTGTGCAGCCAGTATAACTGCCGATCGACGACGGCATCGAGTTCGTCAGCAGCGACCACCTGATGCAGCAACCCGATGCGGGTCGCTTCGCCAGCGTCGATGATCTCCCCACTCAGAAATAATCGGCGGGCCTGGCGGACCCCGATGGCAGTAATCACATAGG
>CAJXGK010000375.1 GCA_913053815.1 uncultured Rhodanobacteraceae bacterium | reverse complement strand
TGGAAACCATGTATTCAAAAGATGTAAATGCAGTTATTCATCACAACTACAACATGAAACCTCCCACGGGACGTCTTTCCGGAACGGGAGATACCCGCCAGATTTTCGCTAATTTTGCGGAGTCAAATATCTATTCTTCCAGCCCCGGGGCTATCGGATTTCTGGATGCGGGTACCATTGTTTTGAATAATTCGAAAAAAGGAGATCAGTTTAATTTTACTACAAAAATTACCAAAACCTGGGATTTCGGTTTGAATCTTATGGTGGCTTATACTTATCTGAGTTCCAAAGATATAACCTCTATTCCGGCTGAAATTGCTGCTGATGCTTTCCAACGCAATCCTATCGTGGGCAATCCGAACCATTCCATGTACTCATGGTCGCGTTATGGCTTGAAACATCGTATCATTGCCAGTGCAGCCTATCGTATTACATACGGACGTTATGCTTCTGCTTTTTCTTTCTTCTTTGAAGCCGGAAAGGGGAACCGTTATTCGTATGTTTATGCCGGCGACCTGAATAAGGACAACATCATCAACAACGATTTGTTGTATGTTCCTGCCAACCAAAGTGACATTCATTTCGGGACAGTGGATGCTAACGGCAATGGTGTAACTGCGAGTGATGCTGCTGCACAGTGGACTGCTTTAAATGCTTTTATTAACCAGGATCCTTATCTGAAAACCCGCCGTGGAAAATATGCCCGATGGCGGTGCCTATCGCCCCAGCGACGTGGTCACCTCCATGTCCGGCAAGACCATTGAAGTCCTCAACACCGATGCTGAAGGGCGTCTGGTACTGTGTGATGCGCTGACCTATACACAGCGTTTCGAACCCCAGGCACTTGTCGATGTCGCCACCCTTACCGGAGCCTGTGTAACCGCCTTGGGCAAACATGCCACCGGTCTGATGAGCCAACATGATGACCTCGCCGAGGAGCTTCTTGATGCCGGTGAAGCCACCCTGGATCGGGCCTGGCGATTGCCGTTATGGGACGACTACCAAAAACAACTGGAGAGTGGCTTTGCCGATTTCGCCAATGTTGGCAGCCGCGAAGCCGGAGCCATCACCGCCGGCTGTTTTCTCTCCCGTTTCACTGAAGGTCAACGCTGGGCGCATCTGGATATTGCCGGCACGGCCTGGGTATCCGGACGTAAGGGCCAAGCCAGCGGTCGCCCCGTACAGTTATTGAGCCAATGGTTGCTGACCCGTTCGGGCTGAGTACCACCGTGAATCATAGCCTGCCCCACCGAAAGTCACCTCGGTTCCAAGACCCCAGCCGATTGCTTGGGGCCTTCGGACTGATAACTGAAGGGAACCTCTCAAAACCGTCACGAGCAGGCCGAGTGCAAGGTCTCGCGGAGTGAGCAACGAGACCTATCAAGTGGATAGGCGAGGAGCAAACGAGCACACGATCCCGCAATCGGTTCGTGCAGTAAGGTTTTAGGGGTTCCCTTCAGGTTTTGGGGGCCTCTTGTGATAACTGGGCGAGGGCCTGTTTAAGACGTTTGCCGGAGACTCGCTCGGCGGTACCGAGTTCCTGGGCGAACACCGATACTCGCCATTCTTCCAGTAACCAGCGAAAGCGTTCGAGCGCCTCCCCACGGGTACCGGCTTGTTGGTATTCCCGCAGCGCCTGCCAATAGGGTTGCACTTGCAGCAGGCGTTGCTGATCACGGGCGGGGTCCTGGCGCAGTCGTTCTGTACGTAAACGCATGGCTTTTAGGTAACGCGGGTAGTGCGTAAGACGCCGGAGGGCTACATTTTGCAGAAATCCCGGTGCCAACAGAGCTTGTATTTGGTTATGCAGATCCGCGTAGCTGGCGCGGGCCAAACCGGCGGTGGGCGTTAGCAGCCAGCCGCGGAGTTCGGCGTACTGGGCGAAGATCGGTTCAACCCGCTGCAGACGGGTCATCGCCGCACCAAACAGCTTGCTTGCCAGCCGTTCACACAGGGCCTCGAAGGTGGCTGGTTTGCGTACCTCGAGGTCTTCTTCTTCCAGCAGCTCCTGCAAGCTGCCTTCAACTAGCTCTTCGCGTAGCGTTCCGATGCTGCCCTGTGGAGCCCATTGCAGAGCCAGTTGGGCATTGATAGGTAATTGTCGGCGAGCCCGTTTGATGGTGGGTGCCAGGGCCTTACGCAGCAGGCGCAGCACCCCGCCGAGATGGGCCGTGCGAGCTTCATCAGCCTGTTCAAACAGGCGCAAGGCAACGCTTTGGCCAAGATCCACCAACGCCAAGCTGGCAGTCCATCCGGGCCGGCAACCGTGCTGGGAATATCCTCGAAACTGAAAGCCGTTACCGGGGTGGTGTCGAGGACGGTCGAGCTGTGCGTGGCAAAGGCCTGGTGGGCCTGCTCGCCTAGCTGTGCTTGCAGGGCGGCAAGATCTCGGCCGCTGGCCAGGATGTGGCCGTGTTCGTCGAGTACCGTGATACGTATGCGCAGGTGTTCCGGCAAGCGATCCGGGGCGAAATCCACAGGCTGGATTGCGGCTCCGCTGATGCGTCGCAAATAGGTGGCCAAAACCTCGCTCAGAGGCTGATTACGGGGTGC
>CAJXGK010000374.1 GCA_913053815.1 uncultured Rhodanobacteraceae bacterium | reverse complement strand
TCTTGCTAATGACAAGCAACATCCTGCCACGATGGGGGCGTTCGAAGTTGAGCATTTTCTTACTATGTTGGCCTTGCAGTGACATGTTGCTGCGTCTATGCAGAACCAGGCATTGGCGGCACTTTTGTTTCTCTATCGGGAGGTGCTGGGTCTGGAGTTGCCGTGGATGGAAAAAATTCAGCGTGCGAACAGACCCCAGCGGCTGCCGGTGATGTTGAGCCGTGGTGAAGTGAGCATGTTGCTGGGTGGCATGACCGGGGTGACGTGGTTGCTGGCCAGCTTGCTGTACGGGTCGGGTGTCCGTTTGATGGAATGTTTGCGTCTGCGGGTCAAGGATCTCGACTTCGACCGTTTCGAAATCACGGTGTGCTATGGAAAGGGGGGGGTAAGGATCGCCGCACCATGTTTCCAGTGACTCGGGTTAAGGCCTTGCAGCCCCAGGGGCACCTCGACAAACCTACCGCGCAGTCCGGTTGCGGCGTTGCTTCTCGCTCATTCCTCGCCTATTCACCTTAATGTCTTGGAGATTCGCTGCGGGACACCTGGCACTCGAGCTGCTCGCTATAGCTTATCAAGACGTCCTAATGTTGCATCGCGGCATGGTTGGTGTACCTTTCATGTCTACCCCAATGAGGATGCCTGATGAACACGGTCCCCACTTTCTTCTTGGATTTCGACAGCACTCTGGTCAGAGTCGAAACCCTACCGTTTCTGGCTGATGCTTGTTTGCCCCATGACGCCGAAGGCGACGCCAGCCGGGCGCGTATTGTAGAACTGACCGATGCCGCCATGGAGGGGCGTATCGGTTTTGCTGAGGCGTTGACGGAACGTTTGCGCTTATTGAAGCTGCATCGTTCCCAGCTGGGTGAACTGGCCGAGCGGCTGGTCGCCGAAATCAGTCCCTCGTTTGAGCGCAACCGTGATTTTCTGCGGCGGAATGCCCAGCACATCCACATTTTGAGTGGGGGGTTTCATGAACTGATCGACGCGCTGGCTACTGAGTTGGGACTTTTACCCGAACAGGTCCATGCCAACCGTTTGGTTTTCGATGAGCAAGGCCTGGTGTCCGGCTGTGATCAAGATTCACTGTTGAGTCAAAGTAGCGGCAAAGTGCAGATGCTGCGTTCGTTGGCTTTACCGGGGCGGCTAGTGATGGTCGGTGATGGTTGGAGTGACCTGGAAGTTGCCGAAGCGGGGCTGGTCGAGCGCTTTTATGCCTTTACCGAAAATGTGCGACGTGATGCCGTACTATCCAGAGGGGGGCATGAGGCCCCCAGTTTTGATGAGGTATTGTTCGATTTAGGGCTGCGGGGGGCTCTTTCCTATCCGCGCAACCGGCTGAAGGTGCTGTTGCTGGAGAACATTCATGTTGAGGCGGCAGCATCTTTCGTACGGCAGGGCTATTCGGTGGAAACACTGCCTAAGGCTTTGAGTAAGGAAGAACTTCTGGAGCGGATCGGTGAGGTTTCTATCATAGGTATCCGTTCTAAAACCCAGCTGACTGCGGAGGTTGTGGCGAAGGCCAAACGCCTGGTGGCCGTGGGAGCGTTCTGTATCGGCACTAATCAGATCGATTTGCAGGCCTGTCGTGATCGCGGTATTGCGGTGTTCAACGCGCCCTACAGCAATACCCGTTCGGTGGTGGAGCTGGCCATGGCTGAGATTGTGCTTTTACTGCGCGGTCTGCCGGAAAAGATCCAAATGCTGCACAACAAAGTTTGGGATAAGTCCATCAAACTGGCTAACGAGGTGCGTGGCAAGACCCTCGGCATTATCGGCTATGGCAACATCGGCATGCAGCTCTCGGTGGTGGCCGAATCCTTTGGTATGCGGGTGGCATTTTTCGATCTAGATGAACGTTTGGCACTCGGTACTGCGCACAAAACAGGGAGCTTGCAGGAACTACTTGGTATCGCCGATGTGGTCAGCCTGCATGTTGATGGCCGACCTGAAAACCGGATGATGTTCGGCATTGAGCAGTTTGGCTGGATGAAACCCGGAGCGATCCTCTTGAACTTGAGCCGGGGCCATGTGGTCGATCTGCAAGCACTGGGTGCGGGTCTCGAGTCCGGGCATGTTCGGGGTGCGGCGGTGGATGTATTTCCGGCTGAGCCGGCCAGGAATGGCGCTCCTTTCGAGCACCCTTTGCAAGGCTTCTCTAATGTGATACTCACCCCGCACATTGGTGGCAGCACCCAGGAGGCGCAGGTTGATATCGGCCGCTATGTAAGTCAGCGTCTGGGTGATTACATTGATACCGGAAGTACCGAGGGCAGCTTCAATTTTCCGGTACTCAAACTGCCTCCGTTATGTGATGCGCATCGTCTCATTCACATCCATACCAACCAGCCCGGGGTGCTGGCGCGAATCAACGAGGCGCTGTCCGAACAGGGTGTCAATATCCTTGGCCAATATCTGAAGACCGACGAGGGTATCGGTTACGTGATCACCGATATCGACCGCAGTTACTCTGATGACCTGCTCGATACCATCCGCAGCATTCCCTACACACTACGTTTTCGAGTGCTGTACTAAGAGCCTGTCGGACTTGGGAAGAATCGACTACGGCGGCGGCAAATCGGT
>CAJXGK010000373.1 GCA_913053815.1 uncultured Rhodanobacteraceae bacterium | reverse complement strand
GCGGGGTGCTGTTGACGGGAAGTCTCTTATGGAACGACAAGAAGGAGTGCGAGCATCATGAAAAGACTCGTCATCTTGGGCGGAGCGCAATGCTTTTTCCGCCATCCCGGGCAACGACCCGGGATCCAACGTGAGCTTGTTGCTGCGCGACCTAACGGGGTGATCGGTGAGGAGCGGACGAAGACGCAACCCAGGCATAGAACCGCGCAGTAGGTTTATTGAGGTCCCCACCGGCTGTTCAGTCCTTCCATTTAATCGAACAACCCATACTCGGCACCTGGGTAATACCGGTGCGGCCGCTGCGGGCAATCTCCTGCATCGCTGCAACCAGCTCCCGGGACATACTCGGTTCACGCTCACCCATATGCGCGGCATCGAGACGGCCGCGATAACGTAGTTTCAACTCACTGTCATAACCAAAAAAATCCGGTGTACACACTGCACCATAGGCTCGGGCAACTTGCTGGCTGGCATCGTGCAGATAAGGAAATGACAAATCCCAATCCCGGGCCGTGTCCACCATGCGGGCGAAAGAATCTTCCGGATAGGCCCCAGCATCATTGCTGTTGATTGCCGCCACCCCTATCCCCGCAGCCAACACATCACGACAATCGGTCACCAGGCGTTTGCGGATCGCCCGCACATAGGGGCAATGGTTGCAAATGAACATCAGCAGCAAACCGTGGGGGCCGCGTACTGCGTCTCGGCTGTACTGTTTGCCGTCAGTACCAGGCAGCCGGAAATCCGCTGCCGCGAGGCCCATTTCCGATGTAGGTGTGGTGATAAGACTCATGTAAAACTCCTTGCTACAACAATCAGTCGTCACAGTGTACGCGGTTCCGGTTTGACCCCGCCGCAGGTCCCTGAGCTACAGCCGATGACCTGCAAAAATGAGGTGGTAGGTGTATCATTTGCCGCTGCTTTATCTCTCTATCCGCAACAAAGGATATATGCCTCGATGAGCCACTATCTGTTTACTTCCGAATCGGTTTCCGAAGGCCACCCGGACAAGGTTGCCGACCAGATTTCCGATGCCGTACTTGACGCCTTGCTTGTCCAGGACCGCCATGCTCATGTGGCCTGCGAGACTATGGTCAAGACCGGAGTCGCCATCGTCGCCGGTGAAGTCAGCACCAATTCCTGGATTGAGCTGGAAGAACTGGTGCGCAAAGTCATCGTTGACATCGGCTACACCAGTTCGGACGTGGGTTTCGACGGGGCCACCTGTGGCGTGCTCAATATCATCGGCAAACAATCCTCGGACATTGCCCAGGGGGTCGACCGCGAAGTTGCCGAACACCAGGGAGCCGGCGACCAGGGAATGATGTTTGGCTACGCCTCCAATGAAACCGATGAACTGATGCCGGCCCCCATTACCTACGCCCACAAGCTGATGCAGCGTCAGGCGGAAGTCCGCCGCTCTGGAGCGTTACCGTGGTTGCGACCCGACGCCAAGAGCCAGGTCACCTTTCGCTACAGCGATGGCCAGCCAGTGGGTATCGAGACCGTGGTCCTTTCCACCCAGCACGACGGCGATGTAGACCATGCCACGCTCCAGGAGGGCGTCATCGAGGAGATTATCAAGCCGGTACTACCCAGCGAGTGGATCGATGCCGAGACACACTATCTGATCAACCCAACCGGGCGCTTCGTCATCGGCGGCCCGGTCGGTGATTGCGGTCTGACCGGACGCAAGATTATCGTTGACACCTACGGCGGCATGGCTCGTCACGGTGGCGGGGCATTCTCGGGCAAGGATCCGTCCAAAGTTGATCGTTCGGCGGCCTATGCCGCTCGCTACGTAGCCAAGAACATCGTTGCTGCGGGTCTTGCCGACCGCTGTGAAATCCAGCTCTCCTACGCCATCGGTGTCGCTCAACCGACCTCAATCAGTGTCGAAACCTTCGGCACCGGCAAGATCGATGACCTTGACATTGAAAAACTGGTCGGCACTCATTTCGACCTGCGCCCCTGGAGCATCATCAAGAAGCTTGACCTGATTCATCCTCTCTACCAAGCCACGGCCGCCTATGGACACTTCGGTCGTAGCCCTCATGAATTTGAGTACCAGCGTGGTAATGGCGAGCATGTAAAAGCCACGGCCTTTTCCTGGGAAAAGACCGACATGGCCGCAGTACTACGCCAGGATGCCGGGCTCAAATAAACCGGCAATATGCTTGTTTCTGCATCTTTCATCGAGTCTCCATGCCGGGTATCGAGCCTCATCGCTGCGACAAACTTCGGTTCGGAGCCGGGCGGCAAAGGTCGAACTTCGGCAAGCGTGGCCATCTCCGGCAAATCCCCCACCCTGCCCTGAAGCGAGGTCCCCATTGCAATGGCCTGCTTGAACCCATCACCGCAACATTAGATACCCGGACCCTTGCCGTCGTATCATCATGCCGGGGCAGGAAACAGGCCAACCTGTTGACTGCCCCAACCAGGCTTGGGCCAGAGCCTCGTTAAGTCCTAGTGTCGTGCTTCACGCTGTTTGAACCGTTTTGTCCAGAGACTGTTTTGCGTGGATAATTTTCCATAAGAGACGGCCCGACGACCCCCGATGCTCGGGTCTTGAGCTTTTAGGCCA